>WFVK01000180.1 GCA_015491705.1 Nitrospirota bacterium
CAAAAGGAACCTCGATCAGGCGTATAACGGCCTTTGCCGCCTCTATCTCGGGGCTTATGGCAGGATTAATCCCGAGGCTGTCGAGGAGAACATCATTGGAGAAATACTCAAGATTTCTGATACGGGCGACATTTCTCGGTATCTGGAACATCGCCTTGGCGACCAGACACGCGATCATATTCGTCTCATCCATGTCGGTAACCGCAAGGAGTATGTCCGCATGGTCGGCGCCCGCCTCCTTAAGCACCGAGGGCGAACCGCCCTCCCCTTCAACAAGCGCGACATCCAGCTCATCGGATATCCTGTCCAGTTTCTCCTTGTTCCTGTCAACTACGACAACATCAATATTTTCAGCGGACAGGAATTTCGCCAACTGAAAACCGACTTCTCCCGCGCCGACTATAATTACACGCATAATCCACCATTATATCACACAGCAAGAGTCAAGTGAGAAGCGGGAACCCTTGACAGAACTTATCTCCCGTAAACAATTTTTCCAAAATTCTCAAGAAGTTTCAGCCCGGCTTTCTGGCTCTTTTCAGGGTGAAACTGGACGGCGAATATATTGTCCCTGCACACCGCGGAGGTAAATTCAGCGCCGTAATCAGTAGTGGCCGCAACTATCGAGCCGTCCTCAGGAACAACATAATAGGAATGTACGAAATAGAAATAACTCCTGTCCCTGATACCCGAAAACAGAGGATTATCCTGCTTTAAATTCACCTCATTCCAGCCCATGTGCGGAATCTTCAACCCGTGACCTTTGAATCTGATCACCCTGCCCCTGAAAATATCAAGCCCCCGGCACTTTCCGAACTCCTCCGACTCACTGAACAGCACCTGCAGGCCGAGGCATATGCCGAGGTAAGGCTTGCCGTTTTTGAGAGCCCTGACAACCGCATCCACCATCTCGAGTCTTTTCAGCCCCTGCATGCAGTCTTTAAACGCACCCACTCCGGGGAGGACAACGGCGTCAGCCTTGTCAACGACGTCGGGCCTGTCCGTCACCCGGACATCGACACCGACCTTCCTGAATCCCTTCTCAACACTCCTGAGATTTCCCATCCCGTAATCAATGATTGCAATCATGTTCCTATATTAAACTATTCAGCCGCAGACTTCCAGAATTCGGGACCTTTTTGCTCCCTCACGCAAAGGGAAGGGAGCTCACAGGCAGGACTGAACAACCTCCAAGACTTTGACAGAAAATCATTTTTTTCGTCTCCCCGCTCCTCTGAAGGCGGGGGCAATTCTGCCACAACTTGAAAAAACAGGTGAATTTGCGTTATATTTCACCCGGAAAAAAACAGCAAAAAACACCGGATCGCGGTTTAAACCATGGAACTGATTCCCAAGCAGATATTTTTCACAAAAGGCGTAGGCATACACAAGGACAAGCTCGCCTCCTTTGAGCTTGCGCTGCGCAAGGCCGGCATAGAGAAGTGCAATCTCGTATATGTCTCGAGCATCTTCCCGCCGAACTGCGTGATCATCCCCAAGGCAAAAGGGGTGAAATTAATCAAACCGGGACAGATAACCTTCTGTGTCATGGCAAGAAATGAAACCAATGAGCCGAACAGGCTGATCGCTTCCGCGGTGGGCCTGGCAGTGCCTAAAGACAGGGGGCATTACGGCTATATCTCGGAGTACCACTCCTTCGGCAAGACGGCGCGGAAGGCGGGCGATTATGCAGAAGACCTTGCCGCAACAATGCTGGCCACAACACTGGGCATCGCCTTTGACCCGGACGAGGCATGGGACTCGAGAAAACAGGTTTATAATGCGACAAACTACATTTTCAAATCCACCAACATATGCCAGTCTGCAGAGGGCAACAAGCATGGAAAATGGACAACCGTCATTGCCGCTGCAGTGATGCTGTTATAATTGAAAAGCAAGCACTTCCATAATTTCGGCGGCCTGACCGCGGAATATTCAGACTATAAGAAATCGAAAATCGTCATCCTTCCCGTTCCCTTTGACAGGACCAGCTCATGGATCAGGGGCTCGGACAGGGGCCCTGAAGCAATAATAAGCGCCTCGGCGCACATGGAACTCTACGATACTGAGACAGGCTCAGAAGTTTACAGGAAAGGCATCCATACCGCCGGGGAAATACCCGCAGGCTCTTCCCGGCAGATGATCGGAAAGGTCAACAGAAAGGTCGTTAAACTGCTGAACGACGGCAAATTCGTCGTTGTCCTGGGCGGCGAGCATACGGTCTCATTAGGCTCCATAACCGCCCATGCCGGTCATTTCAGCAACATGTGCATCCTCCACCTCGACGCCCATACCGACATGAGGGATTCATACGAAGGCAACAGGTACAGCCATGCGTGTGTCATGGCAAGGGCCAAAGAGATCACCGAAAACATTATCTCCGTCGGCATAAGAAGCATGGCCTCATGCGAGCTTGAAAATATAAGGAGGGAAAACATCTTTTATGCAGATGAGATACGCAGGTCCCGTGACTGGATCGAAAGGGTCGTGGAGAGGCTCTCCGGAAATGTTTACATTACGGTGGACGTGGATGTATTCGACCCCTCCATAATGCCCTCCACAGGCACACCCGAGCCGGGGGGGCTGACCTGGTACGAGACGATTGACCTGCTGAGGCATGTCTCGGGAGAGAGGAATATAGTCGGTTTTGATGTTGTTGAACTCTGTCCGTCAAAAGGCGCTCCGGCTCCGGACTTCATGGCAGCCAGGCTTATATACAAACTGCTGGGTTTCAAATTTCCAATAGCCGGGGATTCACACGGATGAACACGCCTCAGAGCTGCTTTTCCCATGTCTTTGCGTATTTCAGAAACGTGTAGTAACTGTAAAGCACGGCAAGCAGCAGCCCCCTGACACCGTCGAGAAATCCCAGCCTCAGGAAGTACATCTTCACAAAAGTGGCAAGAGGCCTTGCGGTGAGTGAGAACAGGCCGGTTTTTCCGGCGGTTTTCATCTTCTCCTCCGCGGCAAGCGTGGAATAGATGTCCATCCTTTTTGTAAAATCAGATATGCTGCGGTAAGTATAGTGTTTCAGGGGGGTTCTTAAATATCCGGTTCTGCCCTCCACCACCACCTTTTCATGCACCCTGCGGACCTCCAGGCGCCCCCTGTCTTTTCTGAAAAGCCTGAGCGTATGGTCCGGCCACCATCCGCCGTGTCTTATCCATTTTCCGATAAAATAATTCTCCCTCGGCACATAAAAACCGCTGCAGTCAGTGCCTGAGATAATATCTGCAATCTCCGCCTTCAGGGCCGGGGTAACCCTCTCATCCGCATCGAGTATCAGCACCCACGGGCCCCGGGCATAATCAACCGCCTTCTGTTTCTGACGGGCGAACCCTTCCCATGAATGCTGAAAGACCCTGTCGGTGAACTCCCTGCATATCCCGACCGTCCTGTCCGAGCTGAACGAATCAACGACTACAATCTCTCCTGCATCCTCAACGCTCTTAAGGGCATCCCTGATGTTGAGTTCCTCATTCTTTGTTATTATGACAACAGACACAGGAAACAACCGTCAATCCTCCGTTCCGTATCCGGCGATAATCTTTCTGTACAAGGCCTCCGTTTCTGCAATGTGTTTCTCAAAGGTGAATTCCCGGGCGAGTTGCCTTGCGTTTTTACTCATTGATTCCAGTTGATCCCTGTTGTTCATAAGGAACCGTATCTTCTCCGCCATTGTTTTTGTGTCTTCCGGGCCGCTGACAACAAAACCATGAACGCCGTCCTCTATTATCTCGGCCGCCCCGCTCTGTCTTGTCGTCACAACGGGAAGACCGCTTGACAGGGCCTCGAGATGAACATTGCCGAAGGGTTCATACATCGTCGGAAAGACAAACATATCCGCGGCGGCATAGTATTTATGGATTTCCCTTTGGGGCCCGCAGAATATGATCCTTTCCATCCCCTCCCCTCTGAAGCTTTTCACGGAGCCCTTCCCCACGATCATGAGCGAAACAGGCCCGGGTACGGACTCAACGGCCCTCATCAGGTATTTTACACCTTTTCTCT
The DNA here is from genome assembly GCA_015491705.1 of Nitrospirota bacterium. Classification (GTDB taxonomy): domain Bacteria; phylum Nitrospirota; class Thermodesulfovibrionia; order UBA6902; family UBA6902; genus JAADFS01. The sequence continues at coordinate 4,012 of WFVK01000180.1, forward strand.
CAAAACCCGAGCCGACGAAGAGCACAACAAACTCCGTATCGGACAACCCGTATTTCCGTCTTATCACGCTTCTGTACTCCGCCCTGTTCCGCGGGTCGAACCTTGCGGTATCCACGCCGTTGTAAATAACCTCTATGTCGGAGGAGTCAACGCCGTAGTTGTCTGTAATATTCTTCCTTACAAGCTCTGATATGGCTATGATCTTCCTGAACCTGTGAAACCTGAAAATACAGCGTTCCAGCGCAAGTACGAGCCAGTGGTAGGGGTTGAGCACAATGGAAGCCTTCCCCGCAGGGCCTGTCCTCTTCCATCTCTGCCTCAGCCACTCTATATGACAGCCGTCGCCTGCACGGTAAATATCCTGGAAAAGGGTCTTGTCATGAGTCTGTATTATGTCAAAGCGTTTCCTCTGTTTTTTCAGCAGAAAAAATGAAGAAACCGCAAATGAAAGGTCCCTCAGGAACGAGAGGAATGTGACGGCCGGAACCTTGTGGAAATGTACATTCTTTGGCTGTTTGTCAGCCTGCCATTTAATTGCAAATATATGTATCTCGTGGCCTTTACCGGCAAGGTTCTCTATCAGGCTGCCCGAAAAACCCTCCGCACCTCCGTGAAAGGTATATTTTTTTCTAATTATCGCTATTCTCACGTATTCCCAGCGCAGCCATTCCAAGACCAAAGGCAAAGGCAATATGCTGCAATTTAAACATGCTTTCCAGTTGGGCATGTAATACATAATTTCCTATAAAAACAGAAGCACATGCTATAAGAACGTAACTTTTGATGCCCTCTGATTTTAGAGCCTCTCTCCAGAATGTTGACGTTGCCGCCAAGATAAAAAGTATAAAAGGGATAAAGCCGATGATCCCCTGATGAAACAGGACGGTAAGAAACATATTGTGTTCCCCTCTTTCAGGGGCCTTCTTGTATGGTGTTTTCACAAAGGGTTCGTCCTGGTGATAAAAGCGGTTACCATATCCCCACCCGTATAACGGTCTCTCCAAAAAAGCATAAAAAGCTGCTCCCCAGAGTTCTGTCCGTTCATTGAATGTATAAAATTCAGTTGATAAATTTTCGATTCTTTTCTTGACATCGGGAAAATACAGGTACGAGAACGCCCCGACCAAAAGAAAAACCGATAACAAATATGCAATGACTTTTTTAAAACTATAGCCTCTTGCTCTGGATATGTACAGGGACCAGACAAACGCTATACCCAGAAAAGCAAGATATCCTCCTCTTGAAGTACTGAGTATAAGGGCGAGAACTAAAAAAATAAATGCTATTATGAGAAGGCATCTCGATACACGCTTCTTCCATATGAAATAAAGGATAAAAGCAATGGGGAGGAGTGTATTCATATACCCCGCAAATCTATTATGATAGGCATGTACTAATGTCGTGTTTGGCTTTAACATCGGAAGGCCCTGAGATATGTAACTATAATAGCCAAATATGGCTATAAAGATTGCAGTAAAAAAAACAACATGGATTGCCTTTTTAAGCCGGATTTTGTCAGCCATTACAGTTGCAATTACCGGGAAAAGCAGAGCGCCTTTCAAAGGTTCTCCTTTAAGTTCTATCAAAGAGTATAAAGGATCCAGAGAAAATATCACCGCCAGGGGTAAGGTGCCTAATATAACCAGTATAATTTTGACGCTGTGTTCTTCAGAATAAACAGATTGCGTCTGTATTTCAAGGTCCACAGCCACAGGGCAAAGTTGCCAAAAATCAATATATTTCTTATACCTTCGCCTTTTGCAAGAAACATAAAAAATATATACAGATAAATACCATACTCGATAATCTGATCTATGACCTGATACTTTTTGTTCATGAGCAATCTTCCTGTCATCAATTCCCCTCAACCTTTAAAGGGCACCTTTATCCTAACAGTTGCATAAAAACATGCCGGTGCGCAGGACAGCCTGAGGGTTTTACGGCAGGCACTCCTACCTGATTATGCACATCAAGGTCTGCTTTCTTCCGGAGAACTTACGATATTTTATACAAAAATATTGTATTATGTTATAC
>WFVK01000181.1 GCA_015491705.1 Nitrospirota bacterium
ATTATGCAAAGACAAGGCATAATATCGGTTTCATGGTCATTGATGCCCTGGCGGCCGGGTCATCAATCCCTGTAAGACAAAAGACGGCAGATTATCTGTTTGGAAGGGGCGTTATAGGGGAGCAGGAAACGATCCTCATAAAGCCCCTGACTTTTATGAACCGCAGCGGTATCGCGGTAAAGGACGCTGCCGGGAGGTATGACACGGACGGCATCATAGTGGTGCATGATGACATTGATCTCCCGCCAGGGGTCATCAGGATCAGGAGGTCCGGCTCCTCCGGCGGCCACAACGGGATCGAATCCATTATAAATGCACTGGGCACAAGGGACTTCATCAGGGTAAAGATAGGGATAGGCCGCCCGGACAGGATACCGCCCGAAAAATATGTGCTCCGTCCCTTTAGCAGGCATGAGCTTCCGCTGATGGAAGAGGCCGTTGAAAGGGCCGCGGAGGCGGTAACGGTTATACTGAACAAAGGTGTATCTTACGCCCAGAACATGTTTCATCGATAGTTAACCTTACAGTTGCATAACACCATCGCCCTCATGCCGGAGAGCCCGGCGGAAAAGCTTTATCTGCGATTCCCTGAGGAAATATTCAGCATGCATATCAACCTCTTTTGCAATTTCACTCCCCGTTACTTCCTGCAACAGAGACGTATTTCCAATATCCCATCGCTTTATAAAGGTTTTACGACGGGCTCTCCAGCCGGTTTATGCAACGTTAAGGTTCATGCAACATTGAGGATGATTATAAACGCAATCGTAATCATGCTCATAACCGCGCCGAATATTATATCATGTTTTCTCAGGCTGAAATGGTCCATCAACGGAAACTTCCCGGAGAACCCCCTGCAGAGCATTGCACTGTAGATCCTGCAGGACTTTTCATAGCTGCTGACGAGCAGCATGCCCACCAGGCAGGCAAGGGATTTATAGGTGTGCATATTCGTCCGCGGCCTGAAAGAGCGGATTTTCATGGCCCTCCGGCGCCTTGAATACTCTTCATGCAGCACGCTTACGTATCTGTAGAAGAAGAAGAACAGGTAAACAAGCTTCTCCGGCGCCTTAAGGTGAACAAAGGCATGGGCAAGTGAAAAAACCTCGGATGTGCCGAGTACCGCTATTGTCGCCAGCACTATGGCATTTGCCTTCACTGTTATTGTAAGTACATAAAACAGGCCCTCTTTTGTGACTGTTAACGGGCCTGCTGCAAACAGCTCTTCCCCCGGATAGCTGAAGGGAATGAACAGCCAGAGCATTAGGATGAAAATATTTACCGCCGCCAGCCTGTTCAGGAGTTTTCTCCTGTCCAGCCCCGCAACCACCGCCATTGCAGAAGACAGTGCCAGGGCTGCCGGCGGAACCACCGGGCCGTGCGCAACTGCAATAACTGCTATGTAAGGCCACAGGGTCAGGAGCTTCACGCGGGGGTCAAGCCTGTGGAAAAATGATGTTCCCTCTGCAAATTCCTCCAGATGCACGGACTACTTTGCCTTTCTGCTCTTGAAATACATCGCTGTTCCCATGAGACCCATAATATAGCCTATGCCGCCTATTATCTCTGTTATGCCCGGTTTTTCACTGTTTTCCTTCAGCGCGAGAAGAATCCTGAGCACGGGCCGGAGCTTCCTGTCCACGGCCTTTTCCACTACTGCCTCTATTTCAGAAGGGGATACACCCGGCACGGCAGCCGGCGGCACGGAGACCCCGGGATTGTCTTCCGTCTCCCGGCGGTTGACCACTGGGCCCTGATCCCCGGCCTCCGGCCCCTTCTCCATTGCCTCTGTTATCTCTTCCCTGCTGAGGGTGTAATCGTTCTGATGGCCCATGCCTGCATGGAGGATGAGCCTGAGGGATGCAACCCCGGGGATTTTGAATGAGAACCTCCCGTTGTCATCCGTTGTCCCTTCAAGAAGTTTTTTGCCTGTCTCTGCTTCAACGACCTCAACCCTGGAGTTCCTGCTCCTTGAGCCGTCGGCGAAATAACCCTCTGAAAAGACCATGCCGTCCTCTGCATATGCATAGATACTCACCTTATGCGCATATACATTCGATGCAAGGCAGAGGAGGATGATGATGACAGAAACGGCTTGAACCCCGAACCCCGAACCCTGAACCCTGATTTTCACTTTGCCACCTCCAGTATTTCTGGTTTCACTTTTTTCAGGAATGTAACACAGAATGCGGTTATAATGCCTTCGATCACCATTACCGGGATATGTGCAGCCACTATGAGCTTCGCCACACCGGCGAAGCTCTCCCCGGTGCTTACGAGGGCTGCGGCGACAAGGATGCTGCCGATACCGATGCCTGCGGCGCCTGCGCCGAAGCCTCCGAGGATACTCATGATATGCCCCCTTCGTATCAGCGGGCCGAAGAGGTAAAAGGATACAACCGCAGGGGCCGCCATGATGACTGTATTCACCCCGAGGGATGTTATCCCGCCGAACTGAAACAGCACCGCCTGGAGCGAAAGCGCCACAAGGATTGAAGGGAATGCCATCCAGCCGAGCAGGATGCCCGCGAGTCCGTTCAGGACCAGATGCACATTTGAGGGGCCTGCGGGCACATGTATCAGTGATGCGACAAAGAAGGCGGATGAAAGCACCGCCACGCCGGGAATCCTTTCGTAATCCATCTTCCTTAATCCCAGTGCCGCCCCGCCTGCGGCAAGCAGTGCGCCCGTCGCAAGGACAGGCGCCGACAGAACACCTTCGGATATGTGCACGGCTATTTCATCTCCCTTGTCCTTACCCAGATAACCGCGCCGATTTCGACGGGGTATTCTTTGCCTTCGTGTTTCAGGCGGAAGCCTGCGGTGCTGAGCGCGGCAAAGCCCCACCATCCGGCCCTCGGCATTGCATAGGTGAATACGCCGTTCTTGTCAGCCTTTGTGACCTGGGTTACATAGGGCCCGGCAGGCGGCTTTATCCTGCCGCCCTCATTATAGTATTCGACCTCCACCTCTGCATACGGCACGGGCCTGCCGTCAACCTTTACAATCCCCTGAAATACATTGCCCGCCCAGAGGCCGTACGGCCTTGTCAGGGGCACTATCTCTGTCCTGAGCCCCACCTCGGAATCCCATCCTTTTTCCATCCCGAAGGCGTCCACTATGACCTTGGTGTAATGGACTATGAATTTCTCTTCGGCGGGTTCCCAGTAAGGCCGCGGTTCGACAAAGAACACATAATCACCCGGTCCCTTGATCCTGTAAACGGCCTCCCATGTGGAAAACCCACCGGCCGTCTTCTCTTTAAGCGCAGGCAACAGGTCCTGTTTTCTGCCGTTTACCACAACACCGAATGCCCTGGGCCTCTGCATCTGCATATACTGTCCTTCAAAGGGATGGATGAATTCTATCTGCAGGCTGATCTTTTTACTGTCTCCCTTTGATACTATGTCGTCGGACGGTATAATGACGCCGAAATGCGCGTATGACACGGATGCTGAAAGCATGATCAACAGCGCCGTCAGCACCGCCTGAACCAGCGCTTTTTTCGTTGTTTTCATTTCTTTCCTCCTTAATCCCCCTCACCCTGATTACTCTCCACCTCCGGGAGAGGGGATATTGATCATATACAGTTTATGTCTTTTTCATAACTGCTCTGTTTCTTCATACAACTTTTGACATTACCGTTCATGCAGCGTTTGGGTTTGCAGCGCCCCGGTGTTACTAATTATTTATTAGTGCTACCGGACGGCCAAAAATTTTTTCACTTCAGATTCCTCCCGGTTGTTGCCAAAGAGAGTTTGCCGTGTTTCACCCCCTTTGTCCCTGTCAGCCTGTCGGCTATCTTCCTTATCTCTTTGCCCTTTCCCTTGACGATAATGACCTCGAGGCAGTTATGATGGTCAAGATGGACATGCAGGGATGATATAACCGAAGTGTGATAATGATGCTGAATATCCGTAAGGGTGTCCGTCAGCTCCCTGGTGTCATGGGAATAAACTATGGTAATGGCGCCCACGGTCTCCCTGTCTCCGTATTCCCACTCTTCCCTTACGAGGCTTTCCCTGATAAGGTCCCTGATGGCCTCGCTCCTGTTGGGGTAACCCTTTCTTGTTATGAGGCTGTCGAACCTCTTAAGGAGAAGGGAATCCAGAGATATGCCGAATCTTTTAATGCCCATCGTGTTACCTTTATAAAAAAAGTAACACTACGATACCACGCCGCCGCCCTTGTTGTCAAGCCGTCGTGCAGTGCCCCCTGCGGGATCACGGGGATGACCGGAGGCTCTTTACGAATTCTATATACTCCTGCGGCGGGTCAGGGAGTTCAACGCCTATGCTGTCGTCAGAGTCGGGTGAGATAATTATCCTGTTCAGATTGACGGGGACGCGCAGTCTTTCGTCTTTTAACGGGATAAATATCTCGAGCCGGGAGTCGAAAGGGAAGCACATTTCTTTTGTGCGGATAAACATGCCTTTTTCAGAGAGATTGGTAATGGTTCCGGAGTGGTATGTGCCGTTGCAGCAGTAAAATCTTGCATCCAGTTCCACGGGTATTCTGCTGTAGGCTCTTTTCTCCATGATATGCTCGCTGTCTTTATGCCCGTTGTTCAGCATCAGGGTCTATGCAACGGTCTTAAAGCCGAGAAATTCAAGAAAATCGGACTTGCATCTTCCGTTCGGGGATATTTCATTCCAGCGCCTGACCTTTTCCCAGTATGCTTCGGACTCGTCCCTGGCCTGTTGCGCGGTGCGCCTGAAGTTTTTAAATGAGATTGCCTTGCCGTATGAATGATTGCAGTTGATAAACTTCTTGCGGACTATGTCCGAAAGCTCGAAATCGACCACCCTGTTGTCTTCATCCAACAGTATGTCAACCGGAAATATCCGGCATGACATGGGCCTCGCCTCATACACGGTGCAGTGCATGGCGTCTGAAAGAAATATGCATCTGCCGTTTCTTTTCTTCCTCAGGCCTATCTTCCTCCTGCCGTAAGAAAGCCTTATCCAGTCTTCATCGCTTTCACTGCACTCCGTCTCTGTGCCTGAATAGAGCTTTGTCAGTCTCTCCGCCGGCAGGCCGGAGTACTCTGCCAGCCTGTGAAGGTCCTGGTGCGTCAGTTCAATCAGCGGCTCGTGGCAGCAGTTGCCGCACCGGGCGCATCGTATCTTTAACAGCTTTGATGTATTTCCGTTTTTCAGAATGGGTCCGTCACCTTCCCCCGGGAATTATTTTACGGCCGGGATGTATATCCTGAAAATGTCATCCTTACAGCGTCGGAGAGACCATTGCCGGCCGCCCCTCCTGAAATATTAACCTGATAGAGGTTGCTTTTAAAACCTGTAGCTTAATCCCACGGCCAGGACGGGATAGTACGTGAAATTGTCCAGGGCGCTCTGGAGATTGTCTTCTTCCTTTGACAGGTTGTTTATGAATTCGGGGTCGCTTGAAACGGGACCGCTGGCGGAGAGATCAACCTTTGGGGTCCCCTGGTAGATTGCGCCTATTTCAAACAGAAATCCAAGACCCTTTTTCTTGCCGGAGGATGTATCCCAGCCCAGTCCGATGTATGGGGCCACGTCATTGAAGTCTATTTCGCCGTCAAGGCTTCCGACTTCCGAGGCGGTGTACGTCTTGTCACCGATGTCATAGGTAGCGGATGAGGTTGCGGCGGCATCCAGCCTGTTGCCGTTGAAAACAACACCGCCGCTGAGCCTGAAGCTTCCCTGGAACGGATGCCAGTCCAGCAGGACCGACAGGGTTTTCAGGCCGAGGGAAAAATCATATTCAATGTCGCTTTCCGTTGCCGAGTAATCATATGTGAAATAATTAATTCCCATCCTGGCGCTTATCGAGTCCGACAACGACCTTCCTGCCTCCAGCCCTGCGCCTAACAGGCCGCCCTTTATGCTTATGAAATTGTCCCCTGAATAGGCCGATGATGAAAAAAGGAGTGTGAAGACAACCAATGACGCCGGTATTATTTTCTTTGTCATTATCCCCCCCTGAAAATTGTGACATCGGATTTTAATGTTTAATAAAAGTATACACTATACATTTTATATAATCCATATATTATTATAAAGCGGAATATTTTCACAACCTGACTCAGCCTGGTCTAACCGGGGAAGGGGGCGTACAACGGGGTTGTCGATTTATGCATGAACTTGTTTTCCTGAAATCACTTGTAATAATTTTCGGAATATCGGCGGTCGTGGTCTTTGCGCTGCACCGGATAAGGATTCCCTCGATTGTGGGGTTCCTGCTGTCGGGTGTCCTGCTCGGCCCGCACGGCCTGTCTTTTATCAAAGACATAAGCATGATCCAGATGTTTGCGGAAATAGGCGTTATCCTCCTGCTCTTTACAATCGGCCTGGAGTTTTCCCTGGCGAAATTTCTCAGGATGCGCCTTGAGGTCTTCGGCATAGGCGGGCTTTATGTGCTCATAACCGTTGCATTGACCGCCCTGGTCTCCTATCAATGGCTTAAAGACACAAACACGGCGGTCTTCGCGGGATTCCTGGTTGCATTGAGCAGTACGGCCATTGTGATGAAACTGCTTTCCGATAAGGGCGAACTGGATGCCCCCCACGGAAGAATAGGCATAGGCATACTGATATTTCAGGACCTGTGTGTCGTTGGCTTCATGCTCTTTATCCCGCTCATGTCCGGCGGAGGAGGAGTATATGAGCTGGCATTGACATTCGGCAAGGCCGTTGTCATTGTTGCGATAGTCCTGCTCTCATCAAGGTGGCTCGTGCCCGGCCTGCTGCATCAGATTGTCCATACAAGGAGCCGCGAACTCTTCATTATCACCGTGCTGATACTCTGTTTCGGAACAGCCTTCATTACGTCTGAATTCGGCCTGTCCCTTGCGCTTGGAGCATTCCTGGCCGGTCTCGTGATTTCCGAGTCTGAATATGTCCACGAGGCCACATCGGCAATATTGCCGTTTAAGGACAGTTTCAACGGCCTGTTTTTCATATCGGTCGGGATGCTCATGAACATATCGTTTTTTCTGAACAACATGAGGCTTGTACTTTATTTTGCAGGCGGTATAATTCTTCTGAAATTCATAGGCGGGCTTTTTTCCATGTTCCTGTGGAGGCGCGCGCTGAGAATATCAATACAGTCGAGCATGAATCTTGCCCAGGTCGGGGAGTTTTCCTTTGTGCTCGCGGTGGCAGGCCTTGCAGCCGGGGTGATTTCAGACGACATGTACCAGGCATTTCTGGCCGCCTCGGTATTGACGATGCTCCTGACGCCTTTCATAATGCAGGTCTCCCCTTCCGTCTCACGGAGGCTCGGTTCCCTGGGATTCCTTCAGAGGCTTGCAAGGGCCGGGGATGTTCCGGAGAGCGAGGGCTTGCCGGTGAAGAGAAAAGATCATGTGATTATCATAGGCTTTGGTCTGAACGGCAGGAATCTGGCCAGGGTCCTGAAAGAGGCTGACATACCGTATGTGGTGCTGGAGCTGAACCCCGATACGGTCAGGGACATGAGAAAACATGGGGAGCCGATTTACTATGGAGACGGTACAAACGTTGAAGTGCTCCACAGGCTGGGGGTTGAAACAGCAGGTGTCCTGGTGGTTGTGATTTCAGACCCTGCATCCAGCAGGAATATTGTAAGGACCGCGAGAAAACAGAATCCGGCCCTGTTCATAATAGCCAGGACCCGCTATGCCGCGGAAGTGGATGACCTGCTGGAACTCGGGGCCGATGAGGTTATCCCTGAGGAGTTTGAGACCTCGCTTGAGATATTCTCACGTGTGCTCAGCCGCTATCAGAGGCCGAAGAATGAGATATTTAACTTCGTCGACATGATAAGGGAAGACGGCTACAGGGCACTGAGGCAGCCCGGAGCCGCGGCACGCAAACCCCTGCTGGATAAATGCACGGTTCTGGCAAATGTCGCTGTTGAGGTCTTTACCGTCAAGGAGGATTCCCCGGTGCTGGGCAGGTCACTGGCGGGCCTTCAGTTCAGAACCAGGACGGGCGCCACGATACTTGCGGTTGAACGCAACAACCGGATGAACGCGAGCCCTGATCCTGAATTCAGGTTTGAAGCCGGTGATATAGTCTTTATAACGGGAAAGAGAGAGGATATAAACAGGGCGCTTGTTTACCTGAGCGAGGGGAAGATATGAAAAGGCAAGGGCCGCTGCACCGGTTTCAGAACTGGTTCTCGGTCCACATCTCCCTGTTGAACCTGACGACCTTGTTCCTGCCCGCCTCCTTGGCCTTATAAAGCGCCACATCGGCGAATTTGATCGCCTGCCAGAAGCTTTCGGTGTCCGCAGGGAATTCGCTTATTCCAACGCTTATGGTCTTCTTGATCGTGCCGTCCGATACCTTTATCCTGGTGTTCTCCATGGTCTCCCTTATCTTTTCAGCGACATTGAGGGTCTCGCCCTCATTGATGTCAAGCATTAGAACGAGAAATTCCTCGCCCCCGAACCGTATCACAAGGTCGGCGGTCCTGATGCATTTCCTCAGGACACCCGCGGTCTCCTTGAGCACCATGTCGCCGATACTGTGGCCGTACAGGTCGTTGACCTGTTTGAAGAAGTCCAGGTCGCACATTATCAGGCCGACGGTTTTCTCCCTTCTCAGCACCCCTGCTATAAGGGTCTCGGTGTATTCCTGCAGGAATCTCCTGTTGTAAAGGCCCGTCAGGGAGTCTTTCAGCGCCGATTCCCTCAGCCTGTTCATGAGCCTTTTCGCCTCGATCACGGAGAGGGATTCCCTGATGTACTGCTCCGCCTTGAAGAGCCTCTTGTCTTTTCCGTTAGCCCTGAAATTTTTCCTGTCGAGGAGGAACTGCACGACCCCCCCGGTCTTGCCGCTGATTATCATGGGGATGCAGATATGCGCCTTTTCAATATCCGGCCTGAACTGTTTGCATATGCCGGGATATGTCGCTGAGGATATGGTATGGCCTGTCTTTTTAACCTTGCACAGCTCGCTGTTGTGAAGCACATCCTCGCTGCAGAATATATCTTTTTCATCCAGTATTACCGGATAAACCGGCTCCATTTTATTCCTGCTGTTGGAGACTTCATATATAATGAATTCGTCCAGGCCGAAGTTGTCGGTAAAGACCCTTCCGAGCCGCGAGTAGACGTCCTCGAGGCTGTCGTCTTCCTCGATGACCTTTTTGAATGTGGCCATGTCGTGGATTTCCTCCATCAGGTGATTGAAGTCTTCGGAAAGTGCGCCTATCTCGTCTTTTGACCTCACGGTGATCTTTTTGGAGAGGTCCACTTCTCCCTCGCCGAGCGAGCGGATCTGCTGGATAACCGATTTCACGGGCCCTGCAATCGATCTTGAGATCGACACCGTGAAAAACAGCAGCAGTGCCGAGGCTGTCAGGATAAGGCCTCCGTGCACATAAAGGGAAAGTGTTGCGACATCCTGTATGGCCTTTAAATCAGCGGTGAACATCTCCGCCGTGCGGGAGGAAAACCTCTCGGATAATGCCGTTGCCGAAGACAGTGTCTGCCTGTATTGACGGATTTTGTCCGCCATGAGCCCGCTGTTGTCCTGCTGCATATTGTTCAGGCTGCTCAACTTTGAATCCGCAAGTTCAGCCAGTTCCATGTCCAGGGTGTCGATCAGGGGCAGGAGGTCATCCGGAAATTTTTCTGCGGCGGCCAGGGGTGTAACAGTGAACCTCTCTATTAATTTATTGTTGTCCCTGTCGAT
>WFVK01000182.1 GCA_015491705.1 Nitrospirota bacterium
GTCCATTATGGAGGGCGACCCCCACAGCCTCCTTGAGGGAATGGCGCTGTGCGCATATGCCATAGGCGCGCAGTACGGATTTATATATGTCAGGCATGAATACCCCCTGGCGGTCCAGAATCTCAGGATAGCGATAAAACAGGCTGAAGAACTGGGGCTGATCGGAAAGAACATCCTCGGCACGGACTTCAGTTTTACAGTGGACATAAGGGAGGGCGCAGGTGCGTTTGTATGCGGTGAGTCCACCGCACTTGTCGCCTCTATCGAGGGTGAGAGGGGCTTCCCGCGGCCCAGGCCTCCGAGGCTGTCACAACCCGGAGGCGGCCCGTGGGGGTATCCGAGCAATCTCAACAACATTGAAACCTATGCCTGCGTCCCGGTGATCGTTGAAAGAGGCTCCGACTATTTTACGTCCATCGGAACCAAGACCTCACCCGGCACAAAGGTCTTTGCGCTTACCGGCAAAGTCAAGAACACCGGCCTTGTCGAGGTCCCCATGGGAATGACCCTGAGAGAGATAATATTCGACATCGGCGGCGGGATGCTTGGTGATAAAAAATTCAAGGCCGTGCAGACAGGCGGCCCTTCAGGCGGCTGCATACCCGCCGAACACCTTGACCTGCCGATAGACTTTGATTCCCTTGCATCCGTGGGCTCCATGATGGGCTCGGGCGGAATGGTGGTAATGGATGAAGATACATGCATGGTTGATGTGGCCAAGTTCTTCCTCTCTTTTACACAGTCCGAATCCTGCGGCAAATGCCCGCCGTGCAGGATAGGAACTTACCAGATGCTGCAGATACTCGACAGGATCACATCCGGGCAGGGCGAGCAGGGCGACATCCGCAGGCTTGTGGAACTCGGTCAGTACATCCAGAAGGCATCACTCTGCGGCCTCGGGCAGAGCGCGCCCAACCCTGTGCTGAGCACGATCAAGTATTTCAGGGAAGAGTATGAAGAGCATGTCTATGAAAAGTACTGCCGCGCAAAGGCATGCACCGGCATGGGGGCCTTTGTCATCGACCAGGCGGCGTGCATCAGGTGCGGACTGTGCAGGGAGGCCTGTGCGTTCAATGCGGTTACCGAGACAAGAAAGAGATATATAATCGACCGCAACGCCTGCACCCGGTGCATGGCGTGTTACACCGCATGTCCGATCGGCGCAGTCATGATAAAGAAACAGAGGCATGTGATCCTTGAGGAAGAATTCAAGGTGCCTACGGAAACAATAGAACTTATAGACAGGAGGGCAAGAATGGTCCTTAGAGATATCTTGAAGAAGAAGACCGATGAGTTGACCACCGTCACCCCGGACCAGACTGCGGATACAGCCGTAAGGCTTATGGCGGAAAAGAATATAAGCGACGTGATAGTGGTTGACGAAGAGGGCAAAGTAGCCGGTATTTTCACCGAAAGGGACGTGGTTCGTTATGTCCACAGGGGTGTTGACCTGAAGGCGGAGCCTGTCGGGAATTTAATGACCACGAAGATCATAACATTTGAACCTTCAACAGAGATCAACGCCGCGATCCAGGTTGTCTCAAAAGAAAAGATACGCCATCTGCCAATCGTTGAAAAGGGCAGGCTCATAGGAATGGTCACTTACAGGGACCTGGTTGCCCATGTGCTGCCGGAGATTATCTACATGGCAGAGGCGATATACTGAGGTTCGGCCATGACAGATAAGAAACCCGTAAAGACGGACGACATAAAAAAAGCGGCGGATGAAAGGAAATGCCCTGTGGAAAAGGCCCTTTTCTACATAACGGAATTTCTCGCGGGGCCCATGTGCGGCAAATGCTTTCCCTGCTCCATGGGAAGCTATGAGGCAAGGGTTATCTTGAATAACATGGTTGAAGGGAAGGCCGCAGAGGAGGACCTGCTCAAACTCGGAAGGATTGCCTCCGACATGTTGGAGGGCTCCATGTGCAAGAAGGGAAAAGATACTGCGCGGTTCATGATCCAGTGGCTCGACACAGGCGACTTCGCCAGACATGCCGAAGGCATATGTCCGGAGCGGACATGCCCCGCCTACATTGAATATACGATTATCACCGCGAAGTGCACCATGTGCGGCGAATGCCTGACGGCCTGCAAATACGGCGCAATCTATGGCGAGAAGAAACGCGCATTTATCAGCGGGTACCAGCCCTTTGAGATCAGGCGGGCCAAATGCGTCAAATGCGGCGAATGCATCCCGGCGTGTCCGGAAAAGGCCATAGAGGTTGTCGACGCAAAGGCCGGAGAGGCTGTAGGAGTTTAGGGTTCAGGGATTTAAGAGCCCGGAGTGAAAATAAATTCTGAAACGGCGGCGGGGGTCTCCCTGTTTCCGGGTACGATAGACAGGAGGAGCAGATGTCAAAAAAAGTTACTCTGAAAATAGACGGCAAGACAGTGCGTGTTCCGGCTGGAACCAATCTCATTGATGCTGCCGGCACAGCGGGAATCCATATCCCGAATCTCTGTTACCTGAAGGGCATGAGGGGAATAGGCGCATGCAGGATGTGTCTTGTGGAGATTGAGGGCATGAAGGCTCCGCTTATAGGCTGCACCACAAAGGTAAAAGAGGGGATGGTCGTCAATACGAAAACCGAAAAGGTGGAGGAGATCAGAAAATTCGTGATAGACCTCATCCTCTCCATGCATCCGCTTGACTGCATGACCTGCACAAAGGCCGGCGCCTGCACTCTGCAGCAGTACGCATATGATTTTGGAATAAAGGAATCAAGCTTCAGCAGGAAGAAATTCGGATACCCTGTTGATGAGGAAAATCCGTTTATCAGGAGGGATCCCGACTATTGCATCATATGCGGAAGATGTGTGCGGGTGTGTAAGGAGCAGGGCACAAGCGTCCTCGAATTCATGGGGAGGGGAGTCGGTGCAAAGGTTGTCACCGCCATGGACAGGCCCCTTCAGAAATCCGACTGCACCTTCTGCGGGAGCTGTATCGATGTGTGCCCTGTCAATGCCCTCCTTGAAGCCGGCAGGTGGGGAAAGGGCAGGGAATGGGAGTATACGAAGACCGTATCCGCATGTCTCTCATGCGGCTGCGGCTGCGATATAATAGCCAGTGAGAAAGACGGTGAAATAGTGAAGATAAACTCCGGTGCGGCTGAAGGCTCGGCTGAAAAATACATATGCGCCACTGGCAGGTTCGGGTTTGACGCTGTGACATCGGACGCAAGGGTCACTGTCCCGATGAAGAGGGTCAACGGCGAACTGCAGGAGACCACGTGGAAAGATGCACTGGAAATCGCGGCTGAGAAACTGAAGCAGGCCGGCGCCGACACTGGTATCATCAGCACCGCGGGCATACTCAACCAGGATGCCCTTGCGCTTTCAAGATTAGCCTCGGACGTAATCAGGACAGGCAATGTGGATACCACCGCGAGTCTCTATGCGGATGCCGGTTCCATGAACCTCTCCGACAGCGTTGACCTTGACGGCGCGGACGCAATCGTGCTTGCAGGGCTTGACCCCTCGCAGTGGAGCAGGGTGCTGCCCGCGCTTGATGCAGGCATAAGGAGGAGGGTCTCAAGAGGCGCGAAGCTTGTTGTCATAAATTCAGCGGAAACCAGGATAGGCCGCGCAGCGACGGTTAGCATCAAGGCCGATGAGGCGACAACACTTGCGCACATAGCAAAGGGCCTGATAGACAAGGGCAGGGCAGGGGGCAATGCACTGGAGGCCGCTGTCTCGGGGCTTGCGGTAACCGAAGATATTGAAAAGGCCGCCGCGATCCTGGCCGGGGCCGGGGCGCCGGCGATATTCTGTGCGCCGTCTCTTTTCAATGCATCAAGGAATCTCTCACTGCTGATCGATGTCAAGGTGGTCGCAGTGCCGTATGAGGCCAATGCAAGGGGAGTCGTCGCGGCAGGCCTGGCCGGCGGCGGGAAGACCTACAGCGAAATGATCTCCGGTGAAGTGGATGTGCTTTATGCCGTAGGGGAAATCCCCGTCTCCGGAAAATCGGGCGCAAACTTCATCATAGCCCAGGCATCTTACCTCACGGGACTTGCAAAGCAGGCGGATATACTGCTGCCGGCCGCAACGTATCTTGAATCAAAAGGCACAATAATCAACTGCCTGGGCAAGGTTAAAGACGTCAGGAAGGTTATCGACCCTGCAGGGGGGGCCAGGCAGCACCGTGATATCATCATCAGTCTTTCAAAGGCAATCGGGGAGCCTTTAAAAGATATCACTCCAAAGACAAAGGCCGGCCCTGAAACGGCTGAACCCGCATTCATGCCCTTTGAAAAGAAACAGGGCCTTGACATCAGCCCGGCAGATATAATAGAAGCGCTTAACAGATCCGTCCTCGACCATTCAAGGCTACTCTGGCTGAAGCAAGCTGAGACGGCAGTGGTGTAGAAGATGCGAAAAATTGACAAAGACATTATCCAGGAAATATAATTTATAAAATTTTATTGCAGAGGAGGATCTTATAATGTCGGATACAGTTGCAAGTGTTACGAGCGATAATTTTGAGGAGACGGTTCTTCGGGCGCAGAATCTTGTGATGGTTGATTTCTGGGCGACATGGTGCGGGCCCTGCAAGATAGTCTCTCCCGTTGTTGAGGAACTCGCAAAGGAATACGAGGGGAGGGTGCTGGTTGCAAAGGTTAACACAGATGAGAATCCTGATCTTGCAAGCCGGTATAATATCAGGGGAATACCGACGCTTATGTTTTTCAAAGACGGCAAGGTGGCCGACCAGATAGTTGGAGCCGTACCCAAGGCCCAGCTCAAATCCAAGATAGATTCCCTGCTTTGATATAACCCTGAATATCGCGGGAACCGGCTGGAGAGCCCGCCGTAAGACCCTGTTTGAGGTTCAGGGGTTGAGGGGTTGAATTTCGGTTTATTGTAATAGTTCAGCCCTGAGCAGAAGATATAGTTCCTTTCTTCATATGTCGGTCCGAAGGATGAGGAGGAACTTCCCCTCTTGAGAGGGGATTAAGGGGTGTGTTTCGATAAGGAACAGAAAGGGTTTAAATGAGTGATTGTTCAGGTAACTCCCCCGGCCCCTCTTAACCTAAGAGGGGAGATATATTTCCCCCTTGGATTAAGGGGGAC
>WFVK01000183.1 GCA_015491705.1 Nitrospirota bacterium
CCATGAGCACCATATCCCGCGCGACATACAGGGCGATAAAGAAATATACCGGAAGCAGCGCTTTTGCAGACTGGCCGCATACAATAATGCCGAGATATGAAATCATGAGCACCACCGGGAAGTGTGTGAGCGAGTTCGGAAGGCCGTAGGCGGAGGAGGCGGATATCCCGAACAGGGGGTTTTTAAAATATGCAATGTATCTGTTGTCCGTATCCCTTCTCGTCAGTATCATGGTTCTGTATCCGGTTTAAGGTTGCAACTCCTGAGGGCGGCATTTTTATCCCGCCGGCGGGGCAGGTGAGTCCGCCCGGTTTATGCAATGTTTACCGGTTTTGCCCGTAAACCTCATCGAGTATTTTACCTGCTCCCCGGGAAAGCAGCTTTTCCGCAAGCGCCCTGCCTACGGACCCGGCTTCGCCGGGACTGCCCCTGAAGGAATCCCTGATGATTGTTTTGCCGTCGAGGCTGCCCACAAGGCCTTCAATGAAAAGCGTCCCTGATTCCGCTCCCGGCCTTCCCCGCTCCAGCCTGGCATATGCTGCGATGGGCACCTGGCAGCCGCCTTCAAGCCTTTCAAGAAACGCACGCTCGGCCCTTATGCATATTGATGTCTCATCATGATTGAGTGACCTGAGCAGGTCGTTTGTGAACACGTCGTCAACCCTGCACTCTATACCTATGGCCCCCTGTCCTATTGCAGGAAGAGAGCTTTCGGGGGGCAATATCGCCGTGATCCTGTCAGCCCTGCCGAGCCTCTTTACACCGGCGGCTGCAAGAATGATTGCGTCAAACAGCCCTTCGTCCAGTTTCCTGATCCGCGTATCCACATTGCCCCTCAGGTGGGCGAGTCTCAGGTCCGGACGCCTGTTTAAAATCTGGCATATCCTCCTCAGGCTGCTCGTGCCCACCCTTGCACCGTGCGGGAGGTCGTTTATGTCGTTTATTACGCCGGGGTTGCGGTTTTCAGATTTCACGGCGGGGGCCGTTATTATCGCGTCCCTGGGGTCTTCCCTCCTGCATATTGCCGAGAGGTGCAGCCCTGCGGGAAGCTCGGTCGGCACGTCTTTCATGCTGTGGACCGCAAGGTCGGCCTCGCCCCTGAGCATGGCCTCTTCTATTTCCTTGACGAAAAGCCCCTTGCCCCCCACCTGCGCGAGCGGGACGTCGAGTATCCTGTCGCCCGTCGTGCGGATTTTATTAAGCTCTACCTTGAGTGAAGGTTCGATTTTTTCAATCTCCGACTTTATCCAGCCGGCCTGCCACAGCGCAAGCTTGCTGCCGCGGGTTGCAATAACCAGTTTATCTTTTGTCATTATTGTCACTCTCTATTTTCAGGTTAAATAATTTCTGCACGATGTCCAGCATCTGTTCCTTGTCTTCGTCATCGGCCTTGAGGGCCGCCGTGGGGGGGTGAATAATCTTGTTGACAATGGATACGGTGAGATACTCTATTGACTTTATCCTGTCTTCTTCCATGGGGCCGAGTTTCCTGAGGGTCTTCTCCAGCTCTGTTTTTCTTATCTCCTCGGCCCTGTTCCTGAGCGCCACTATGGTCGGAGCCGCTGACAGCGAGTCCTTCCATTTCAGAAATGAGTCAATCTCCTCGTCCACGATCTTCTCGGCCTTCTCCGCCTCTTTGGCCCTTTCATTCAGGTTTGTCTCTATGATGCCCTGAAGGTTGTCTATATCGTAGAGGTAAACATTGTCCAGGTCATTGATCATCGGATCTATGTTTCTCGGAACGGATATGTCGATTATAAACACGGGCTTCTGCCTCCTCTCTTTCATTATCCTCTGCAACTGCTCCTTTCTCAGTATATAGTGTGGAGCGCCCGTGGAGCATATGATGATGTCGGTGTTTAACAATTCACGGATGAAATCCTCAAAGGGCACGGCCCTGCCGTGAAATTCCGCTGCAAGCTCTTCCGCCCTTGCGGCGGTGCGGTTTGTCACAAGGACCTTTTTCACGCCGTTGGTTATAAGGTGCCTGGCTGCAAGTTCGGCCATCTCGCCGGCGCCTATGAGCATAAAGGATTTTGCGGACAGGTCGTCAAATATCTTCTTTGCAAGCTCGACAGCAGCAAAGCTTATGCTTACGGCGCTTTCGGCGATCTTTGTCTCAGTCCGTATCCTCTTCGCAGTTGATACTGCCTTTCTCATCAGCTTGTTAAGAAGGACGCCGGTGCTCCTGTTCCTGAGTGCGGCCTCAAAGGCATCCTTCAACTGCCCGAGTATCTGCGGCTCTCCGACCACCATTGAGTCAAGGCTTGATGCCACCCTGTATAAGTGCCTTACGGCATCTGCGTCCGTGTAGACGTAGAGTGATTTATCGAGGAATTCTACAGGTACATTATGAAAGGATGAGAGAAAGTTTTTGATGCTCTCGACACCCCGGCCGATGTCGCTGACAGCGGCGTATATCTCCACCCTGTTGCATGTCGAGAGTATTATGTTCTCTTTCACGGCGCCGGGGTTCTTCAGCATATTCATGGCCTCGTCAAGCCTCTCACCGTCAAAGGCGACCTTCTCGCGTACATCCAGGGCTGCTGTTTTGTGGTTAAGACCTATGACTAATATATTCATGGACAATGAGTAATGAGTAATTAGTAATGAACAGTTAATAATGCGGACCTCCCACACTCCCCTTAACTTAAGGGGAGGAGGTAACCCCCTTAAGTCCCCTTAAACCAAGGGGGGAAATATATATCCCCTCTCAGGTTAAGAGGGGCCGGGGGAGTTATCCGATTAATTTCTCCTCCTGCAATAAAGACTTATTTTCAGTACCCACTTCGCCTTATAACCGCTGAACCCTGAACCGGCAGCCCTTCAACCTTAAACAGGATTTTCCGCAGGCTCCGCTGCCCGTTTATGCAACATCAGGCTTATCGACTGTTCATTGTTAATTACAAAAAGACGTGGCGTCCTTTCTGCAAAAGGCCGATCCCGAAAAATGCAAATATAACAATTGCAAAGCCGAAGATAGAGAGCATGGCCGCCTTCTTGCCCCGCCATCCGACAGTGACTCTCAGGTGAAGCACAAGGGCATAGATAATCCATGTGATAAGTGACCATACCTCTTTCGGATCCCACCTCCAGTAGCTTCCCCACGCGGAATGCGCCCATATGATGCCGCTTATAATCGCGAGGGTCAGCAGGGAAAATCCGAGGAGAATGAGCTTAAAATTGATCTCGTCCAGTGACTGGAGACTCGGCAGCTTCCTGAACAGGTCTCCCAGATGCCTTGACTTGACATACCTCTCCTGCAGGAGATACATGGTGCCGATGCCGAAGGCCATTGCAAAAGCGGCGTCTCCCATAAAGGCCAGTATCACGTGAATTTCAAACCAGCGGCTGTTCAGCACGGGGTCTAATGCCGTTATCTCCCTTGAAAAGAATGCAGAGGAGATCATCAGGACAAAGATGATGGGCATTACAAAAGAGCTCAGTATCCCCATTTTGTAACGGATTTCATGATAAAAGAACAAAACCAGCACGCACCATGAAAAGAACGAGGCCGCCTCGTGCATGTCCGTAACGGGAATGTGCCCTCCCTCGATATAGCGGACTATGATATTTGCTGTATGAAAGAGAAACCCTATTATCGCGAGGTAAAGCGTTGCACGCGAAGATGCCTTCTTCCCCCTGAAAAGCTCTGCAATACCGGTGATTGCGGCTATGAAATAAAAGGTCAGGGCCAGTTCAAAAAGAAGTACGTTTATCTCAATCTGCAGCAATGCGAGGGCTCCCTGGATTTTCTGAATCAGCGAAATTCATCTATATATTTTTTGACATGGGCGAGGAATTTGTCAATTTCTCCTTTTTTGCTGATTAAATCCATGCAGAAGACCTCTGCATCATCCTTCAGCAGGGAAGGTGAAAAAGGAGTTCCGCCCGTTTTTTTATCCGAGTTGATTACTATGATATCGGCCATTCCGGGCAGTTTCACGGCCGAAGGCTTGACCTGCCCGTCTTTGCCGGTGATGAATATTAACAGATGCGGATTCAGAAAATCCACGGGACTGTTGCCTTCGACTATCACCCCCCTGAGACCTTGCATCCTGCCAATCGCGATACCCAGGGCATCCCGGAGTTCCCGGCCGCCCGGGCTCCTGATCCAGAAGACTTTCGCGACCCCGGAGGCGTACATTACGGCTGTATCCTTGTCTTTTTGCATGATTTCAGCAGGATCATCCGTAACAGAGGTATAGACACTGGTCCTGGTGAATTTAACGGCGCCGAAACCCTTCAGATTCTCCAGGAGAATCGAGCAGAGGGTCGTCTTTCCAACGCGGCTGCGGGCGCCGGTCACGGAAATAATCCTGAAAGAATCTCCGGCAGACATAGAATACAGGATACAGCAAGCAGGACTGCATATACAAGATATTCACGGGCGGGCCATGGTTTTATGCGGCTGCAATGTTTACCTTAACGTTGCATAAACCGGCCGGAGAGCCCGCCGTAAAACCTTTATAAAGCGATGGGATATTGGAAATACGTCTCTGTTGCAGGAAGTAACGGGGAGTGAAATTGCAAAAGAGGTTGATATGCGTGCTGAATATTTCCTCAAGGAATC
>WFVK01000184.1 GCA_015491705.1 Nitrospirota bacterium
GCTTTATAAAGGTTTTACCGCGGGCTCTCCAGCCGGTTTATGCAACGTTAAGGTTTATTCACGGCCAAGCCTTACAGTGGCATTAAAATATCGCCCGGGGGCGTGAGAGCTTGCCGGAAAACGCGGATGCCTTATAACAACCCCTGAACCCTCAACAAAGTGTTACTGCGGGCTCTCCCCCGTTTATGCAACGTTACGGTTTACTAAAAAATGTTTTTCATCTAAAATTATGCCATGGATACCGGCCTGTTTTTTCTCATAAACAGGGGAATGCAGAATTCCCTCCTTGACGTAATAATGCCCTTTATTACAAGCATGCCGTTTATATTATTCGCGGCCGTCGCTGTCCCGGTCTTTTTTAAATATCCAAAGAAAAGCCTTTTCGTCATCGGCCTGTGCCTGGTTGCTCTTGCGGCAGGGGACGCGAGCTCCAATATGCTGAAGCATTTTTTCCAGAGGCCGAGGCCCTGCCAGGGGCTTGAAGGGGTCAGGCTCCTTGTCGGCTGCGGAAAATCTTTTTCATTCCCTTCAAGTCATGCAGTAAATGCCTTTGCAACCGCCGCAACTTACGCCCATTTTTTCAGAAAGGCCGCACTGCCGCTGTTTTTCTTCGCCGCTCTTGTCGCCTTCTCAAGGGTATATGTCGGCGTTCACTATCCTGCCGATGTGCTCGCCGGCGCTCTCTGGGGCGGGGTGGCGGCAGGGGTGGTCATCGGCGTATATGAGCTGGCGTCGCGGAAGACCGGCAGAAACCTGAAATAAGCGGAGACCGCCTACTCCTTGAACTCCTCCGGATTAATGCGGTGTTTCTTCAGAAGGTTGTAGAAATCAGCGCGGTATCTGCCCGCCAGATCAGCCGCCCTGGTGATATTGCCCTTTGTAAGCTCAAGAAGATGAATGATGTAGTTTTTCTCGAATTCGGCCTTTGCCTCGTTAAGTGGCTTCAGGGGCTCGGGAGACAGGCCGCTTGCCGGGAGGATGAGATCTTCGGAAATGATGTTCTCCGTGGTCATGGCCATTGCATACTCGATTGTGTTCTCCAGTTCCCTTACATTTCCGGGCCAGTCATGCAGCATGAGTTTCTGCATTGCAAGAGGCGTCAGGCCTTTCACCTTTTTTTTCATGGGCCTGCTGAATTTCTTTATAAAATGATTCACAAGAGGGGGGATGTCATCTTTTCTCTCCCTCAGGGGCGGTAAATTAATCGGGATAACATGAATCCTGTAAAACAGGTCTTCACGGAAACGGCCTTCCCTGACCTCTTTTTTTATGTCCCTGTTTGTTGCGACGATCACCCTGACATCCACCTTAACCGGCTTTTTGCTGCCTAGCGGATGGAACTGCTGCTCCTGGAGGACCCGCAGGCTCTTGCTCTGAAGGGACAGGGGCATATTGCCTATCTCATCCAGAAAGATCGTCCCCTTGTCGGCCTGGGTGAATAACCCGTCCGTCTTTTTCAGCGCTCCGGTGAATGCGCCTTTTTCATGTCCGAAGAGCTCGCTTTCCAGCAGGGTTTCAGGCAGGGCCGAGCAGTTTATGGCCACAAACGGTTTGTTTTTCCGTTCGCTGTGCATGTGAATGGCCTTTGCAATCAGTTCCTTGCCTGTACCGCTTTCGCCGTAGATGTAAACAGTGGAATCGGTCTTTGCAATAAGGGCCACCTGGGCCAGTATGTCGTGCATTTTACCGCTTCTGGCTATGATGTTTGCAAAGTTATATTTTTCTTCCACGAGCCCTTTAAGCCTCTTGATCTCTGACGTAAGCTTGCGGTTCTCCATGGCCATCTCGATCTGCAGCAGAAGCTCACGGGGATCAAACGGCTTGGTAAGATAACTGCATGCCCCCTTTTTCATTGCTTCCACCGCGCTCTCGATAGTTCCGTATGCCGTGAGGATAATGACGGGCAGGTCGGGGATTATCCCGTGAACATCTTCCATAAAAGATATTCCGTCCCTGCTGGCAAGCTGCAGGTCAATAATGGCCAGGTCCAAAAGATCTTTTCTGACAGCCTCTATTGCCTCCTCTTCCCTTAATGCAGTGACAACCTCATAGTTTGCCGATTCAAGTCTCATCCTTATTACTTCGAGGAGATTGCTGTCATCGTCTATAACCAGTATCTTTCCTGCAATCATGGCCCCTCTATCTTGCCAGTTCTTTTTTCTTTTTTTCAATTTCAATGTCTACCTCTTTGGCCTTTTCGATGGCGTTCAGCACATTAAGCCATATCCTGGCCTGCTCCACAAGGGGGCTTTGGGGATAGTCACTGACCAGTTTTGAGAAATACCCGATGGACTTTTTATAATCCATGTCAGGGTTTTCAACATGGGCATATATCAGGCCCATGTTGAAAAGGGCCGTATCTTTAAACGGGCTCCCCGCCGGCATGGACAGGATCTTCATATTCTCCCTCATGGCCTCAATATAATTGCCGGAGGCAAGGAGTTTCCTGCTGCGCAGGATACGCTTGTCGGCATTTATCCTTTTCTTCAGTTCCTGCCTCAGCCCGGCTATTTCCCGTTTGAGATGTTCTTTTCCGGCTTCGCTCGCCCGTTTTTCAGATTCTGCTTTTTCAAGGGCCTCCAGTATGCCGGCCCATATCCCCCCCTGAACGGCAAGCGGGCTTTGAGGGTACTCCCTCAGGAGCCTCCTGAAATAATCGAGAGACTTTTTGTAATCCCTGCCGGGATTGGCATGGTGAGCGTAAATAAGGCCGGTGTTGAAGAGGGCCTCATCACTGAAAGGAATCCCGGCAACAGCGGATATGACTTTCTGATTTTCCCTGAGGGCCGAGCTGAAATCCTCCTCTGCAAGGAACCGGCGGCCAAGCAGCAGATGTTTGCGCGCCTCTATATCGCCGCCCGCCCGCTGTATGGAGGCGCAGCCCAGAAATGAAAAAATGATCAGACAGGCAGTACAAATGTGAATGTACTTCCCTGTCCCGGCGTGCTTTCCGCCCAAACCCTTCCTCCATGACTCGTTATAATGTGTTTAACAATGGATAAACCCAGACCTGTTCCCTTGATCCTGCTGGAACTCGTAAGGTCCTCCTGCCGGAACTTGTCGAAAATTGCATTCAGGCTTTCCTTCGAAATGCCCGTCCCTGTATCCGATACCGATACCATTACCTCCCCCTCAAGTGCGCGGGCGGCTATCTTTACAAAGCCGTCGCCCGATGTGAACTTCACGGCATTGCCTATGAGATTTCTCAGCACCTGCAGTATCCTCTCGGTGTCCGCGGTCACGTGGGGCAGCCCCTCCCCGACACTGATCTCGATCCTGATGTTTTTCGTCTCGGCCAGGGGTTCTATTTCGCGCGCCGCCTTTTTGATAAGGGCGCACAGGTCGATCCGACTGAAATTATAGACCATCATGCCGGCCTCCATCTTTGAAAGATCCAGCAGGGAGTTGACCAGCTTGATTAAACGGTTGCTCTCCTCTGTTATGATCGTCAGGAGCCTTTTCTGCTTTTCCGATATCTTCTTTTTCATTAATCCTTCCATCAGCAGATTCGTCCCTTCCTTGATGGAGGTAAGCGGGGTGCGCAGCTCATGGGACATCAGGGAGAAGAAATCGGATTTCATCTTATCTATCTCGCGCAGCCTGCAGCACATGGAATTAAAGGCCTGCGCCAGTTCCCTTATCTCGGGAGGGGAAGAAATCTCCAGGTCATCTCCGAAATTTCCCGCTGCAATTTCACCGGTCTTCTTCTTCATGACGGAAAGAGGCCTTGTAATTTTCACCGTAATGACGGTGGATATGAGGACAGCGAGGATCAGGGAGGCCGCCGTCATCCCCACAGCCGCCTTTATTGTCCTGACCTCGGCCTCGTTCAACTGTTTAATCTTGGCATAGGCCTTTGTCTGGCTGAAATTTTTCAGTTTTTTAAGGTCCGCCAGCATCTCATTAACGGCGGTGTTTTTTTTCTCTTTGAAACCGCTCTCCGGATAATGCCGCCCGATCCTCAGGTATTTTACCTCTTCAGCAAACAGGGACTGGTAACGCCGATGGTACAGGCTGACCCTGTCTATCAGACTCCTGATCCGGTCCTCGACAGGTACGGCCATTATGGCCTTCAGATGCGCCTTGAAATCGTCTCTGGACAGGAGGAACTGCCTGTATAATGCCTCATCCTTGATAATGAGGTATTTCTTTTCGTAGCGCATCATGGACAGCAGGGCATCCGAGAGTTTCTGTTCAAGGTCTATTAACCGGTTATCAATCCTGAGAATGGACCTCGTGATATCTTCAAGCTGCCGGAGCTGTGCAATGGTGTAAATACTAACCGCCATTGCCAGGGCGAATATGGTGAAATACCCGATAACCAGCCTGGAGAAAATAGTCAATTTCATATGTTGGACGCGCAGCGGCTATGCGCTGTATTGAAAAAATTCTGAACCTGGTGATGAGATTATGAAACAAAACGCCTGCAAAAGCAAGTGCGGGTCTCTGCGGGTTGCGGGGTATATGCGCAACACGCAATCAGGCAGGCGTGGATGTTATTAAGTGTGACGGCAGGCTCTCCTGCCCTGCAAGCAATATTTTCATGCCAATGCAAGATATAAACGCCCCCTGCCTATATAGGCACGGTTGCGTCGAACCTGTTATTTTCAACGCATTTTTTAATAAGATTTCCCGTGCAGCACGGATCGCATACCTTGCATACCTTGCACATCTCTTTGATTTCCTCGAGTATCTTTTTTAACTCCATTTCAGTGCATCCTCCCCGTATAAATATTTTTACTCCGGATAAGATAAATCTGCCGGAGGTCAAGCATTAATGAATCCCGCACAGATATGCAATTATCATGCCGGCAATTTGTATTGTCTGATAACATATCGGTATTAAAGAATATTTCAGACGAGCGTATTTATTTTCCTGTTTTGAGGGTGTTAAATAATGTATGGATTTTCCTGCGATTGAATAAGAGGCGAGCTTTTATTTATACTCAAATTGACCCCCTCGCCTGTCTCCACTCACGATAGCGGCGGGGGGACTGACAGCACATTCCTCTTCGGCGGGTATATCATGATGAAGCAGAACAGAGATTACGACATTATCGTCATCGGCGCTGGTCATGCAGGCTGTGAAGCGGCCCTGGCTGCAGCGAGAATGGGCCTTGCCACTGCCGTATTTACAATGAATACCGGGACTATCGGCCGGATGTCATGCAATCCCGCGGTGGGCGGGCTGGCCAAAAGCCACCTTGTGAAGGAGATAGACGCCCTGGGAGGGGAAATGGCAAAGGTCACGGACATGGCGGGTATCCAGTTTAAAATCCTCAATAAAAGCAAAGGCCCCGCGGTACGGGCCACAAGGGTTCAGGCTGACCGCGGCCTTTACAGGAAATACATGACAGAGGCGCTTGAGGCCCAGGACGGCCTGGATATCAAACAGGAATGCATAGAAGAAATACTGCTCAGAGGAAACAGGGTCTGCGGTGTCAGGGGGACAGAGCAGGTCTACAGGGCAGGGGCCGTAATAATAGCCACAGGCACATTCCTGAACGGCCTGATCCATATAGGACTGGAGAGCTTCCCCGCAGGCAGGGCGGGAGAGCCCCCTTCCCTTAATCTTTCCGGAAGCCTCGCCGCTATCGGTTTCAGGATCGGCAGGCTTAAAACAGGAACCCCTCCAAGGCTTGATAAAGGCAGCCTGGATTTCGGGGTAATGGAGCCCCAGCCGGGTGATATGCCTCCATCCCCCATGTCCATGTTTACAAAGAAGATAACCAATCCCCAGCTCCCGTGCTACATGACCTACACCAATACGGACACCCACGGAATAATTCATGACAATTTAAAGTATTCCCCGCTTTACAGCGGAGTCATAAAAGGCACCGGCCCGCGCTACTGCCCCTCGATAGAAGACAAGGTGGTCAGGTTCAGTGACAGGCCCCGCCACCAGATATTCCTTGAGCCGGAGGGGATAGACAGTGACGAGTATTACGCCAACGGCATTTCAACAAGCCTGCCGCTTGAGGTTCAGATAAAAATGGTCAGAAGCATCAGGGGGCTTGAAAATGCCGTGATAAAAAAACCGGGATACGCGATTGAATACGATTTCGTCTATCCCACACAGCTCAAACCCACACTTGAGGCCAAGCTCGTCGACGGCCTTTATCTCGCCGGACAGATCAACGGGACCTCCGGTTATGAGGAGGCCGCTGCGCAGGGACTGGTTGCCGGTATCAACGCAGCCCTGGGCATCCGTAATAAAAAACCTTTCATTCCGGGCAGGCATGAGGCATATATCGGGGTTTTAATCGACGACCTTGTAACCAAAGGGACTAAAGAGCCTTACAGGATGTTCACATCAAGGGCCGAGTACAGGCTCCTGCTCAGGCAGGACAATGCTGACCTGAGGCTTATGGAAAAGGGGTATGAACTCGGGCTGATAAACAAAAAACAGTTCGGTGCCTTCAACCGGAAAAAGAGGGCGGTAGAAAATGAGCTGAAACGGCTTAAAACAACGAGGGTAAAGCCCGCCGCCGTCAACCCTATGCTCGAAAAACTCGGCTGCGCCCCGGTAAAAGAAGACACAACCCTCTATCAACTGCTCAAGAGACCGGAGGTCAATTATACCGACATCAAAGATTTCTCGCCGCCCGGCAACGGGATATCCCCGGATGTAATGAGCCAGGTAGAGATACAGACAAAATACAGGGGCTATATCAGGCGGCAGGCTGAACAGGCCGAAAAATTTAAAAGGACCGAATCCCGACTCATACCTGAAGGCATTGAATACAGGGCCGTCAACGGCCTTTCAAAAGAGATCGTCGAAAAGCTTGAAGAGGTAAGGCCCGTTAATATCGGCCAGGCAGGCAGGATACCGGGCATGACACCGGCGGCATTATCCCTCCTCATGATTGCCGCGGAGAGGCACAGGCGCAGTTGACAGGAGTTTTCCGGGCGGGCTCCACCGCCCGTTGAGGTTATGCAAATGAACGGCTAACGCCATTCGAGGGGCACGGAATATTCACTGGCATAGACATTCAGCCTGTCGTACAGGTCTTCGGCATTCTCGTACTGCGAGTCTGCGAATGCCCTGAGTTCTCTCACCCTGAGAGAATCGGAATCCTCGTGATACAACTTATCTCTGTAACGCCGCCACTCTGATTTCATGGACTTGAATTTCCGGAACGTATACCTCCACCATGTCTCGCTTCGTCCTGCGGGCATATTGGAGCTTTCCGGCAGTTCTTCAAAGACCACGCGGCGCCTTTTCGTGTCTATGTAAACGGAGTAATTCGTCATAAAGTCCATCCCTACAAGTCCTTCAAAACCCCGAAAGTCCAGGAACGAGATGGTAGTCGGGATAAAATCATATTCCACCTCTCCCACTTTTATGGAATCAAGGATGGTGAAAATCGCCGGAATTACGCCGCCCACACCTCCGACAAGAGACAGCAACCTTGCCCTGTCACTATCGAGGACTCCGAGTTTTTGCGCCAGATTTAAAGAAATGAGCATTCCCGTCGCTCCTGTATCCAGGAGCATGGGCGCGGTGACTCTGTTATTGAATGTCACCTGTATGACAATCCTCCTTGATGAGCCCGAATAGGGGATTACATATTTTTTCGGCTTGTAATCCCAGTTCTCCTGAGGAGGGGGGCCGTATTTTACCGCGGGCACATTATTATTAATTCCAGAAGTGGTTTTTTTGGTGTCAGAGGCCTTCTTGTACTTTTCAAGGTCCTGGTTGGTGAAATATCTGCCCGCAGAAGCCGGAGATATTGCAATAAAAAGCAGTATTAATGCTGTGAATGCCCGTATCCTCATCGCCGGTTGTTTATATAATATTGAAGATCCGACTTCATTTTCCTGATCTCTTCCTTGAGTTCTTTCATCTTCAGTTCCCTGCCGACCGCCATTTCATAGAATTTTTCGAGCTCTTCAACCCTTTCCTTCAGTTCCCTTTCCATGTCTTTACGCTCCGTGATATCTTCACAGGTTGTAACGATGCCTATGGGGTTGCCACCCATGTCCGTGACGACATCGGACATAAGCTGGACAGGAAAAGAAGTGCCGTCTTTTCGTTTATTGATGCTTTCGCGTTTCCATCTTTTCATGGACAAAATCTGTTCGTCCGTCAGCGGTTTCCAGGTCTCGGCAGGGGCAAACATCCTGACATCCTTCCCCTTCAGTTCATCCACTGAATAACCATGCATGGATGCATCAGCCGGGTTAACATAGATGATTTTCCTGTGGCGATCGGTGATTGTCACGCCGAGCTGCATGGTTTCAAGCGCCTTCTCAAAGAAACGCAGTGTCTCCGCCGCCTGCCTGTGCTTCCTGTATAATGATTCCGTTTCTCTGAGCCTTATGCGGGTTTCCTGCAGTTCACTGATGAGCTGTTCTTTTGTCCTGTCTTCGTCTTTCATTCCTTCACAATTCAGCACCGCGGTTCAGCCCCTGCCCATATCCCGCCGCATAAGGCGGTTGATGGTGCATTACCCTCCGCCCCCCGCATTCC
>WFVK01000185.1 GCA_015491705.1 Nitrospirota bacterium
CCCGGGGTACCTGTCAATATAATCTGCGCCGAGGCCGTAGTATTCCACTGCGACAAGGAATCGTGCTATACGGTCGCTTGTTTCGATCCTCATGGGAAAACTTCCCGTAAGAAACGACGCTGCATCAGACAGCTCCGCGTCCGATACAGGATTATTCCTGATACTGTTTATCTCTCTTAAGACCTCGCTGATTGCGGTATTGGCGGATTCGTTTTTCGTCTGAAGCACAACCTGGAAACTCCCGCCGTACCTGTCAGCGGCAAAATAACTGTAAATATCATAGACAAGCCCCCTGTCCTCCCTGATATTCTGCATGAGCCTCGATGCGAATCCCCCGCCGCCGAGAATATAGTTCATCACAGACAATGCATAATAATCCGGGTTGTCCCTCTTCACACCGATATGTCCCAGTATGACGGTGGCCTGTGCAAGGTCCCTGTTTATGGTTATGGTCTTTCTCTGCTTTACTGCATTAAGCGGCGGAAGTGCGGGAGGAGAAGTCTTACCGCCTCTCCACTTGCCGAAATACTTGTCTATCAGTCCCTTCACCTCATCCCCGGTTACATCTCCCACAACAACCATGATGGAATTGCCAGGGACATAGTAGCGTGAATGAAAACTTACAATGTCCTGCCGTGTTATCCTGTCAATAGTCACGGCAGTGCCTGTAACCAGCCTTCCGTATGGATGGTCGCCGAATACCGCCTTCCTGAAATTCTTTGAGGCGACAAACCGCGGGTCCTCTTCACTGGCCTTCAGACCTCCCTTGATACGCTCCTTCTTTTTGTTAATCTCATCTTCCGGAAACACCGGGTTGAGGATTATATCCGAAAGCAGGTCGAATCCGAGATCCATGTCTTTCTTTAAGACGGAAAGACCGACTGTAATATAATCAACACCGCCGGATGCGCCTATATCACCTCCCACGAACTCGATCTCCTCGCTGATCTGCCGGGCCGTTCTGCCTGCGGTGCCTTCCGTCAGAAGGGCCGCAACTATATTTGCCAGCCCTGCCTTGTCCGCCGGCTCATTCAGGCTTCCCGCATCAATGCCCACTGCCACCCTGACAACAGGCAGGTTGTGTCTCTCGACTACCATCAGGACGAGGCCGTTTTCAAGCACCTCCCTCTTCACATCAAGGGCATACGATGAGTAACTGAAGATCAATAACGTGAAATTCAGGATAAAGCCTAAGAGTGCGACCTTTTTGAATTTTAAATTTTTCATTTTGAATTTTTCACCGGCACCAGTATTCCTACGGTCCTGTGGTCTTCAACGAGATATTTCACGGCCACCCTCCGGACATCCTCAGGCGTGACTTTCCTGATGCCCTCCAGATATCTGTCCCTTAATCTCCAGCCCCCTATCATCTCAAATTGCGCCAGTATCATGGCCTGGTAAAAGACCGAGTCCTGGCTCATGATAAAATCCGCCTCAATCTGGTTCTTTGCCTTCTGCACCTCTCTTTCAGCAGGGGGCTGCTCCTTTATCTTCCGCACCTCTTCGTATAATGCATTTTCAACATCTTCGATCTTCCTGCCGGGCAGCGGCGTGCCGTAGAGATAAAACAGGTATGGATACTTCTGCAAAGCGCTGTAGCCCGCGCCAGCGGAAAGCGCTATGCGCTGCTCATCTATCAGGCTCTTGTATATCCTCGCGCTCTTTCCGCCTGACAGCACGCCTGCAAGCACTTCAAGGGCATAGCTGTCCTCATTCAGTATATTGGGCGCCTTGTATGCACTGAGCACATAGGGCAGCTCGGCCTCTTTCTTTACAAATATCCTTTTTTCGCCTATTTGCTCCGGTTCCCGCACATTTATTTTCTTAATCTCGGGGCCCCTGGGAATAGCCCCGAACTCTTTTCGGATCTTTTTCATTACGGAGTCCACATCAATATCACCTGCGACAACTATAAAGGCATTGTTGGGCACATAGCGCGACCTGTAGTATTTCCAGAGGTCGTCCCGGGTAATGGTCTTTAAATCCTCCATCCAGCCTATTACAGGCCATCTGTACGGGTGGCTCTTAAAGGCAGCGGCGACAACCTCTTCAAATACGAGGTTCTGCGGGTCGTCGTCATAGCGCATCCTGCGCTCTTCCATAACCACATCCCTTTCTGAAAGGGTCTCCTTAGGATCCATGATCAGGTTTTGCATCCTGTCAGCCTCAAGCTCTATTGAAAGATAGAGCCTGTCAGGAGCCAGCTTCTGATAGTAATATACAAAGTCCTTGCTCGTGCCCGCATTGTCAATGCCCCCCGCCCTCTTAATGATCTTCGAAAATGTCTTGGGCCCGTATTCAGGCGTGCCCTTGAACATCATGTGCTCGAGCAGGTGGCTCAGCCCTGTCTTTCCGACCTGCTCATTGATCGAGCCGGCATCATACCATATCTGAAACACCGACAGGGGCGCGGCCGGGACCTTGACCGCAAAGACCTTCAGGCCGTTGGCAAGCGTTTCTTCGTGGATACCCGCATCTTCATCAGCGGCGATACGGGGGGCCGTGTGCGCAC
>WFVK01000186.1 GCA_015491705.1 Nitrospirota bacterium
AGATGGAGACCAAGGGGCCTGTGAGGGTATCCGACGTGGAAAAGGCCCAGCGCAATATTGTAAACATTGCGAGAAAACTGGAGGAAGAGGGACTGATCGTGATTGCAGGCAGGGGCAAGGAGGAACTTGTTGAATAACAGCAGGATAATGAAAAACAGCGATGCAGCCCTGTACAACATGCCTTCACTGGAGGAAGACATTGCTCACCGGGGCAGGGATGAAGTGTTGCAGAATGCCGAAGAGATACAGAGGAAGGCATATGAAGAGGGTTTTGCGGCCGGCGAAAAGGCTGGTTTTGCAGAAGGAGAACAAAAGGCGGTCATCCTCATGGAGCGCCTGGAGAAGATCATAAAGGAGATGGCTGACCTCAGGGAGAAAACGGCCCGTGAGCTTGAATCGCAGATCGTGGAGCTTGCAACCGCCATAGCGCGCAGGGTAATAATCGAGGAAATCAATACAAGCCCTCAAATCATCGTAACAATGGTAAGGGAGGCCATGAAAAAACTGCAGAGGGCAGGGACCGTCACCATCAAAATCAACCCGGCCCTCCATGATATCTTCATGAAAAGGAAGCCGGAGCTGACCGGCATCCACCCGGACATAGTTTTTGAGGTGAACTCGAATCTGCCGGTCACCGGCCCTCTCGTGATAAGCGACACGGAAGAGGCGGTAACAGACATTGATTCCCTGCTTGAGAACATTTCAGAAGAGATGAGGAATGCCGCCGGGGGACGGTCATGACGGCGATTGATCTCGGACCCTATATCTCTGCTGTAAACCGGTCCGATCCCCTGAGGGTATACGGGAGGGTAGTGGAGATAACCGGCCTTACCATCAGGGCGACAGGCCTTGACGTGAGCATTGGAGAGGCGTGCTGGATATACTCGGACGGTGCAGCCCCCATAGATGCAGAGGTGGTCGGTTTTAAAGAGGGGAAGATAGTGCTGATGGCAGCCGGCGAGATGTCGGGCATAAGGCATGGAAGCAGGGTGATGCCCCTGGGCAGGAATATCTCGGTAAAGGTGGGCGATGAACTCATAGGGAGGGTGGTTGACGCTGCAGGGAATCCGATAGACGGCAGGGGGCCTTTCAGCGGCACGGAGTATCCCCTGTTTGCATCATCGCCGAATCCGCTCAGGAGGCAGAGGATCACCGAGCCTATAGATATCGGCATAAGGGCGATAAACGGCCTGCTTACCTGCGGCAAAGGCCAGAGGATCGGCATAATGGCCGGCTCAGGGGTGGGCAAGAGCATTCTGCTGAGCATGATTGCGAGGTATTCCGAGGCATCCGTCAATGTAATAGCACTGATCGGCGAGAGGAGCCGCGAGGTGCGGGAATTTGTTGAGAAAAACCTCGCTCCCGAGGGTCTCAGGAAATCGATTGTTGTTGTATCCACCTCGGAGCAGACACCTCTGGCAAAGGTGAGGGGCGCGTTTGCAGCCACTGCCATTGCCGAGTATTTCAGGAACCGCGGGGAGGACGTCCTCCTCCTGATGGATTCACTGACACGTGTAGCCATGGCACAAAGGGAGATAGGTCTTGCAGTCGGAGAGCCGCCCACCACGAGGGGATACACCCCTTCGGTCTTCGCCCTCCTGCCCAAACTCCTCGAGAGGGTGGGCACATGCGAGAACCCGGGCAGCATCACGGGGCTTTATACGGTGCTGGTTGAAGGGGATGACCTGCTGGAGCCCGTAGCCGACATGTCGAGGTCCGTGCTCGACGGGCATATCGTGCTTTCACGGGACCTTGCAATGGAGAATCATTACCCTGCCATCGACATACTGCAGTCCATCAGCAGGGTCATGCCCCACATAGTCGACGAGAAGCACAAAAAATACGCGGGAAAGTTTATCGACGCCCTGTCCACATACAAAAAGTTTGAGGACATGATAAACCTCGGCGCGTACAAGCCGGGGTCGAATCCGAAGGTTGATTATGCAATAAAGATAATCGACAGGCTGAACAGTTACCTGAGGCAGGACAGCAATGAATTGATTGATTATGCCGATGCACTGCAGAGTCTGTACTTTATATTCGATGAAGCGGACAGGGAAGGGGATATTAATACGGCATAAAGGCGCGGGTTGAAGCTGATATGCCGTCAGGGATTACATCATGCGCAAAAACAGGACACTGCCGAAGATTTTAAAACTGAAGGACAACAGGAAAAAGGAGCTTGAGATCGAGGTGAAAAAGGCCTCTGACAGGGTTGATGAGGAAGAGACCAAACTCCGCCGGCTTGAAAAACGCTACACGGATACGCTCAGGATATTTGATGAGGAGCAGGCAGGTGGCGGAATGGATGCAAAGTATATAAGCTCATATTATGATTTTTTTTCAAGGATAAATATGAGAATAGAGGAGCAGAGAAAGATTCACTCCCGATGCAGGGATGAACTCAGGATCCTGAAGGATACGCTTGTAACCGCCCACCGGGACAAGAAGATGTTTGAGATCATGAATGACAGGGCCGTCAGGGACGAGACCCGTGAGAGAGAGGTCTCGGAACGGAAAGAAACGGATTTTCTGACGCTTACAAGGAAATCGAGATGAGCAATCAATCAGGGCGCTGCATGATGAAGACGGTGATTTTTCTCGTTGCCGGGGTTATCTGCGCATTATCGGCAATTAATGCCTTTGTTGCCGCCGGCGCCTTTGCGGAAGAAGACGTGGTAAGCCTTATCGAACAGCAGCGTCTGGCGCTTCAGAAAAAAGAAGAGATGGTAAGGCAGGAGACGGCGAGGCTCAGGATACTGAAAGACGAGGTAACCCGCGATATAGAGAGATATGAAAAGCTTCTGAAGGACATAGACAAATCTCTCAAAAAGGCTGAAGACACGGGCAACAAGAGATTGAAGCATATTGCAAAGGCTTACGAGGCCATGGCGCCCGAGGATGCTGCATCGAGACTTTCGGGGCTTGACACAAAGACAGCCGTGCAGATACTGCTGAAGATGAAGAGCAAAAAGGCCGGCCTTGTAATAGGCAACATGAAGCCCCGCAAGGCCACCCTGCTGACAAAAGAGATAGCAAGGCTCAAGAAGTAAGCGTTATCCCTCCACCGGAGAATGCCGTAATCCGTATGACATAACGGCGTTGACTGTGCTAAAATCTCTGAATGTAAAAGTTTACTGAATTGATTTGAAGATCCTTTACAGCCGGCGTGGTGGAATGGCAGACGCGTCGGACTCAAAATCCGATGGGCTTCGGCCCGTGTGGGTTCAACTCCCACCGCCGGCACCATATTCCGCCCCTGTATGAAATAGATTAGACTTACGGGGAAGCATCCCAACATTCATATGAAGGTGGTAAAACGAGTTGTAGTTCCTTATCATTCCGGCAAAGTCTTTCATCCCAAAATAGTTAACCTTGATGTTGCATAAACCGGCGGGAGAGCCCGCCGTAAAACCTTTATAAAGCGATGGGA
>WFVK01000187.1 GCA_015491705.1 Nitrospirota bacterium
ACAGGAAGTTGCAAAGAAAAGGGGTGTATCAAAGGTGCCTGACCCCACATACGATATTACAAGGGACCTGGATACAATCCATGAGGATTTTATTACAGTAGGGGATAAGATAATAAATAACGGGAAAGAGCTGCTCGAGTGGGTGCTGGAGGCATCGAAGGCCAACACAGGTGATGCGGATATTACCTCGCTGAAGGAAAGCGGCTTTGTGCAACTGAAGACATCGGCGGGCCAGACAAGCCCCCTGTATCCGGACAAGGCGTTTTATCCCTTTGAGCCCCAGGTCTACCTGAAACGCCCGTATTTCACGCTCTCCGGGAGGCAGCAGTTCTACGTGGACCACGCTATATACCTGAGGCTGGGCTGCGCGGTGCCGACGGCGAGAAGGCCGGTCAGGCCGGGCAGGTACCCGCTGACTTATTACAACCCTCATACCCGCTACGGCATCCATACCACATGGAGGACCGGCAAGTACCATCTCAGGCTCCAGAGGGGGGTCCCCTGCGCGAACATAAACCCTGAGACCGCACGGAAGAGGGGGATAAGAGACGGGGACAATATAAGGATTTTCAATGATGTCGGCGAGATGTATCTCATGGCAAAGCTTCATCCCGGCACGCCGCCGGATGTGGTCTGGACAGAGCATGCGTGGGAGAACTTCCAGTTCAGGGACGGCAAGGGGTTCAACAATGTTGTGGCCGGAATAATAACCCCCCTGGAGCTGGCGGGCAATTACGGGCATATGAGCTTCAATCCCTTCTGGGACGGAAACCAGATCATGAGCGAGGCATCAGTGGATATTGAAAGGGCTTAGGAGGGACATAAATTGAGACAGCTTGCAATGGTTATTGATCTGAACAAGTGCCTTGGATGCCAGACCTGCACCGCGGCCTGCAAGACCCAGTGGACCAACAGAAACGGCAGGGAGTACATGTACTGGAACAATGTCGAGACCAGGCCGGGCAGGGGCTACCCCGCCGACTGGGAGAGGCGCGGGGGCGGGTTCAGGGACGGCAATGTGCATACCGGCGGCGCCCTGCCTTCGCTGGGGGATTACGGCGTTCCATGGGACTATAACCTGAAAGACGCCCTCCTCAAAGGCGGTGGAGGGCATGTGACGCCGCGTTACAGGGGCAAAGAGGTGCAGCCTGCGGGCGGGCCTAACTGGGACGAGGACGGGGGCGGCGGCATATTCCCGAACTCCTATTATTTCTATCTGCCCAGGATATGCAACCACTGCAGCAGGCCCGCATGTCTTGCCGCGTGCCCGAGAAAGGCCATAGTCAAGAGGGAGGAGGACGGCATCGTCCTGGTTGACCGGAAAAGGTGCAGGGGCTACCGTTACTGCGTAAGGGCATGCCCGTACAAGAAGGTCTATTTCAATCCCGCTGTAAACCAGTCGGAGAAGTGCATATTCTGCTTCCCCCGGCTGGAAAGCGGAAGGCCGCAGGCCTGTGCCGTGCAGTGCGTGGGAAGGATAAGGCATACAGGCTATATGGATGACAGGGAAAGCCGTGTCTACAGGCTTGTCAGGCAGTGGAAGGTCGCGCTTCCTTTGAGGCCCGACTTCGGGACACAGCCGAATGTATTCTACATCCCCCCGCTGAGTCCGCCGAAATTCGATGAACAGGGCAGGGTCACCGGCGAGCAGCGGATACCGGTGGAGTACCTGAGAAGGCTTTTCGGTCCGGGCGTGGATGAGGCGATGAAAACCCTCGCGGCGGAAATGCAGAAGCGGGCCGGGGGCGGCAAATCCCCGCTTATTGATATGCTTATTGCCTATGTGCATAAAGACATGTTCGGCCATGCCGCTCCTTCCCCGGCGGAAGGGGGGCGGGATGAATGACAATGGAGAGGTTTTAAGTCAAAGGAGGTGCGGGCAAATGGATGACAAGACCGGTGACAGGGACGGAATAACAAGACGGGGGTTTCTCGGCATGGCCTCTTTATGGGCCCTCATCCTGTCATCACTGACGCTGCTTGCCGGAATGTTCAGGATGTCAAAGGCCGATGTTTACTATGAAAAATCGCGGAGGTTCAAGATCGGCAAGCCGGAGAGTTTTCCCGTGGGCACTGTAAAAAAACTCGAGGAGGAACGGGTCTTCATATTTGCGGACAGTGAGGGGATTTACGCCGTATCCAGTGTATGCACGCACCTCGGCTGCATTGTGAACGCCGTTGACTGGGGCTTCCAGTGTCCCTGCCACGGCTCGAAATTCAACAGGGACGGCAGGGTGATCTCGGGACCCGCGCCCAGGAACCTGCCGTGGTTCAAGATAAGCAGGCATGTTGACGGCAATCTCGTGGTTGACGCGGGCAGGGAGATAAAGACAGGAACGAAATTCAGGGTATAGATGCAATGAACCGGTCCGGAATGGATAACTTCAGAGAAAACCTCAAAAATATCAAAGGCTCTTTTGCCGCTTCCCTTCTGAGAACGAAGAGGCCCCTGTCCGGCAGGTCACGGGCCGCCGTGATGCTGAATAACTTCTTTCTCCACATCCAGGGAGTCAGGACAAATATAAACACGCTCAGGCCCGCATACACATTCGGCCTGGGGCTTATCTCGCTGTTCCTGCTCTTTTTCACCACAATATCCGGAATCCTCCTGATGATATATTACAATCCGTCAACCGGGGACGCGTACAACAGTGTAAAGGATATAACGTATGTGGTCTTTGCAGGCAGCCTCATGAGGAACGTGCACAAATGGGCCGGCGAAGGCATGATAATCTTTGTCATGCTTCACATGGCAAGGGTCTTTTATACAGGCTCATACAGCAGGCCAAGGGAGTTCAACTGGGTTGTCGGCATAATGCTCCTGACACTCACCTTTGTGCTGAACCTGTCCGGGTACATGCTCCCGTGGGACCAGCTTTCGTACTGGGCGCTGGTCATTGTCTCGAATATCATCCAGTCCTCAAAAGAGCTTACGGACGCCCTTGGCATAACACCGTATTTCGACATCGGAGGCATGGCAAAGGAATTTTTCCTCGGGGGCACGGTGCCGGGGAAGGCAACTCTCATAAGGGTCTATTTCCTGCACATCATGCTCCTGCCCATCCTTATGTTCATATCCCTCGGGGTGCATTTCTGGAGGATAAGAAAAGACGGGGGGCTCTCAAGGCCCGCCGGCAGTGTTGAGAAAAGCGTGTTTTCCTGGCCTGACCTGCTGCGGGCGGAGACGGCGGTGCTGATGCTGTGCCTTGCAGGGGTGCTGGTATATTCATTTTACGTGGATGCGCCCCTGAGGGAGGCAGCCAATCCCCTTATCCCGGAGAACCCTGCAAAGGCGCCGTGGTATTTCCTGGGCCTGCAGGAGATGGTCTCCTA
Source organism: Nitrospirota bacterium (assembly GCA_015491705.1). Taxonomy (GTDB): domain Bacteria; phylum Nitrospirota; class Thermodesulfovibrionia; order UBA6902; family UBA6902; genus JAADFS01. The sequence continues at coordinate 3,334 of WFVK01000187.1, forward strand.
TTCAGCCTTCATGGGCGGCATAGTGGCGCCGGGGCTGGCGATACTCGGGCTTGCACTGATACCGTATCTCGACAGGGAGGACGGCCATGCGGGTATATGGTTTTCAGGAAGGCAGGGGAAGATTACAGCACTGCAGTCGTTATTTGCAGGAGCTGCGGTGCTTGCCGGGCTGCTTGCGTTTGTGATCAGGTTCGGCTGGTTCAGGAACTGGTGGCCGGATGTGCCGCAGATACTGATCATCATGGTAAACCCCGCGGGTATATGGGTTGCATTTGTGGCCCTGTGGTCGCTGCGCGTGATCAGGAAGACCGGCTCAACGCGGATGGGGGCCATAGCCCTGTTCACGCTGTTCCTGGTCGGTTATGTGATGCTCACTTATGTGGGAACGGAACTCAGGGGGCCGAACTGGGAGTTTTACTGGCTGAAGAGCCGGTGGCCCCTGCATTAGGTGCTATGTACAGGAAATTCTATCTGACATTGACGCTGGTATCGGCGCTTGTTGTGCTGGCCTTTTCCCTGCTTGCCGCTTACAGGGAGGCAACGCCTGAGTGGAAGATGTACCGCTCCGTGTACAGGAAACTCTTTATTGAAAAGGCGAAGGCCGCGGGGAAAGATGCCGTGCCGCCGGACATGGGCATTCAGCAGATATATCTGCCGGAACTGGGAAGGGTTGACCGGTGTACAAACTGCCATGCAGGGGTTGATAATCCCCTGATGGCGGATGCGGAGATACCCTACAGGCAGCACAGCGGTGATTATCTGCAAGACCATCCTGTGGACAGGTTCGGCTGCACAGTCTGCCACTACGGGCAGGGACGCGCAACCAATAAAAAAGAGGCGCACGGCGAGGGTCGCGATACACACTGGGATTACCCCCTTCTCCCCATGAAGTATATCCAGAGCTCCTGTGCCGCGTGCCATGACCCCGGGATGCTGGAGCGCAGCGGTGCAGGCATGGTTGCGGAAGGGGCGAGACTCTTCCGTGAAAAAGGGTGCAGGGGCTGCCACAAGCTTAACGGTACCGGCGGTGTCCTCGGCACGCACCTTGACGGCGTGGGATCACAACCCATCGCCCATTTCCCGATGACGTATGTAAAGGGGGAGAAGACGGTTTACTCCTGGCTGAGGCAGCACTTTGAAGACCCCGGGGGCATTGTTCCCGGAAGCATGATGAAGGTTGATCTCACAGCCGGGGAAGCGGACCTCCTGACCACCTACATGCTGTCCCTCAGGTCTGAAGATATGCCGGCGAAGTACAGGCGCAAAGGGCCTGCAAAGGCCGGGGAAGTCCCCGGCGGAGAGTCGTTATACAAGATGTACTGTATTGCATGTCATGCCTCCGGCAAAAAGAGCGTTTATGACAGGATATTCAGGCGCACCATTCCGGCGATTATGGACCCTGCATTCCTGAGGACCGCCAATGACCGGTTCCTGAGAAGGGTTATAAAGGAGGGCCGTACAGGCACACCGATGACTGCATGGAAGGCCGGGGGCGGGGGGCTGACGGATGACGAGATAGGCAGGATCATCTCCTATATCACGAGGGACAGGCCGGCATCCGCGGCAGAGGCGGTCAGCGGCCTGATAGCGGCAAAGAGGATCAGCGGGAAGATTCCCGTCCGGCCGGAAGCCCCCCCCTGGAAGCGCGCAGAGGCATTCACCGTCCCACTGATGCTCGTGGGACAGACCCCCGACCCCATGGACAGGCTGGTTACGGTCAGGGTGCTTTATAATGACAGGGAGATAGCCTTCCTGGTGGAGTGGAAGGACGACACCAGGAACGTGTCACTGGGCGTCAATGCCTTCAGGGACGCGGTTGCGCTGCAGTTCCCTGTGCAGAACAATGCAGAACCATCCTTCAGGATGGGACAGGGGCCGGGCGGAAACAGCAGGACAATGGTGAACATATGGTTCTGGAAGGCGGATGTCCAGGAATCCATTGACGGGGACGGGCAGGCGGCTGACCGCAGCCCGTTTGAAAACCTTACGGCGGCGGGCTTCGGAACCCTTAAACCAAAAGAGGGCGGCTTGCCCATCTCCGGGACAGGTCAGTGGCGCAACGGGAGATGGAGGGTGCTCTTCATGAGGGCGTTCAGCGGGCGGGAAGGCGATGCAGTGTTTGCAACAGGCGGACTTACTCCCGTCAGTTTCGCGGTGTGGAACGGCGCGGAGGAGAACGTCGACGGCAGAAAGGCTGTCTCGGCATGGTATTATATAGTACTTGAGCAATGAACGAACCTAATATATTAACCTTAATGTTGCATAAAGGGGCGGAAGATGATTTTATGCAACTGGAAGGTTTAAAGCGACAAAATGGGTGAAACCGAAAAAATACTGCAGTCGTGCGATGACTGCGGCGCATGCATTAAAAACTGTATCTTCCTGAGCCATTACTGCAAGACACCGAAAGATCTGGCCGGGAGATTCCTGCGGGATCCCCTAAAGGACATAGAGACGGCATATTCCTGCACACTGTGCGGGCTGTGCAGGCGGGTATGCCATTTAAATCTCTATCCCGGCGATATGTATCTTGAGGCCCGCCGGGAAATATTCAGGGCGCTGCAGGCAAAGACCCTGCCCGAGGCCCCCGGTCACAGGGCCGTACTGCCTAAACTGAAGGCCATCGGCAGCCACCAGGCCTTCAGCACCTCCCCCCTGTTCACGCTGAGTAAAGGCCCCTCAGCAGGAAACGGCACCGTGCCGAAGACCGTCTTTTTCCCCGGTTGCTCCTTCCCGGCCTACTCCCCCGGGCTGGTGGTGAAATCCTACAGGTATCTCCGCGGGAAGATTCCGGGGACCGGCATCGTTCTTAACTGCTGCGGCAAACCGAGCAGGGACATGGGTGACGAGGAAAAATTCCATACAATCTTCAGGAACACGATGGAGGAATTTTCCCGCCTTGGCGTTGAGGAGGTAGTCGTGGCCTGCATCAACTGCCATAAGGTCTTTGCCGAAAACAGCAGCATGAGGATCCGGACGATATACGAGTTGATGACAGAGATGGGGTTCCCGAAGTCTGTCTCCGGGCAGGGGCGGAAGGTAAGCATACACGATGTATGCCCTGCAAGGTACACGCCCGGCATACGCAGCGCGGTCAGGGAGATAGTCACCCGGCTGGATTATGAGATAGCGGAGATGCCTTTCAGGAACGAGGTCACGAGCTGCTGCGGCGCCGGCGGATGCGCGCCCTGCGGCAATGCGGATCTTTCCGACAGGCATTCACAAAAAAGGGTGGACCAGGCAAAGGGCCGGATAGTCACTTATTGCGCGCATTGCAGGGAGCGTATCTCCTCTTATGCCTCTTCCCTGCATGTCCTGGATCTGGTCTTCAGGGACCCCGGGAGGCAGCACGGAAAGAAGTATAACAAGAGCTGGAAGAACTGGCTGAACCGCTGGTACCTGAAGCACAGGCTGCGTGTTATGTCCTGAGGTGCATAAATCGGCGGGAGGGCCCGCGGGAAACACTCTATCCGCGATACCTTACATGGAATAAAACGGTCAGAAAAGCCTGCCCTGTCCCCTGATCCTTTTCCTTTCGGCCTCCTCGAATATCTTTATCTTTCCGTACTCCCCGTCATAGCCCGGCGCAATATGCACCCTGCCTTCACGCACCCTTGCCACGGCCTCCCTGATGAGGGGGAATCCTGCCGCTTCAATATCCTCCAGCGGCACATCCATGAGGATACGGAATTCGCTGCCGAGCTTTGCGAGAAGCTTCATGTATTCATTATTGACGGTCCTGGTGTTGACACCCATGTTCACCGCCTCTGCAATAATCTCGGGGAGGGGGATTATGGAATAATAACCGGGTGAACCCCGCGGCTTGAAGCCCCTGCCCCTGTCCGCAAGTTTTTCAACCCTGTGCATCACGCCCACGGTCAGTTTCCTCCCGCATACCGGGCAGAGATAGTTGTGAGCCATTGTCTCCTCAGGGGAGAGGCTGATATTGCACAGCCTGTGCCCGTCATAGTGGTATTTCCCTTCCTCGGGGAAGAATTCCACGGTGCCGTCAAAACCCCTCCCGGTCTTTATCGCATCCGTGATCTCTCTGTACGACACCCCTGTATCGAGGATGTTGGCCTCACGCCCGATCTTGGCCGGCGAGTGGGCGTCGGAGTTGGAGACAAGGGTGATCCCGTCAAGTGCCGACAGCCGCCAGTTCATCGGCGGATCCGATGAAAGCCCCGTCTCGATTGCATGAATATGCGGGGACATCTCTTCAAAGCATTCCTCAATAGAATCAAAGCCCGAGACCGCGCCGAACACGGAAAAATGGGGGGTCCATGCGTGTGCGGGGATGAGCATGGCATCGGCAGAGGCATCCATAACGGTCTTCAGAAGCTCCTTTGCATCAAGCCCCAGTATGGGCCTGCCGTCGGCCCTGAGATTGCCTATCCGCGACAGCGCGGCGTTTATCGCTGCAGCACCGTCAAAATCCGGGACGATTATAATGCAATGTATCTTGCGCGTCCTGCCGTTTTTGCTGTAGATACAGCTTATCTCCGCGGATAAAAGGAAAAAGACATCGGCCCTGCACGGGGCCGGAATATCATCCGCCTGAAATTCTTTCTTCAGCCTGAAGAGGCCGTCGCCCCCCGGTTCGAGCCTGGAGTCGAGCTCCCTGAACCATTCAGGATGGGTGAAATCGCCGGTGCCGATAACTGTAATCCCCTTCAGTTGCGCCCATCTCCATAATGCCTCCGGGGACATGTCCCTGCTCGTTGCCCTTGAATATCTTGAATGAATGTGAAGGTCGGCGATAAAACGCATGGGAGATTATAACATTTTATCCCCCCGAGCGCGGCCCTGTCACTTTATTCCGCCGCTTCCTTGCGGGGCGGGCATGGATGCTTCGATATCCCGCAGGTACCGCACCCGTTGATCCGTCAGGGGGTGCGAGGACAGGAGGGACTCCCCGGGGTACCCGGCCATGTTCCGGGTGATGCGCAGTAGAATGGCCTGAAGCGGCCGGGTTCCCCATCCCTTGCGAATCATATAGACGGCGGCGGCCCTGTCGGCCTCGGTTTCAAATTTACGGGAATATCCTGACTGCGCCAGTAGCGTCGGCAATGATGCGGCCGTGGAGGTGATCGAAGTTACGTCACCGGCAAGCGCGGAGACCAGAAGGAAAACCCCCGAGTTCTGTATAATGCTCCGCAGGGCGTGGCGTTTTTTTACATGCGCTATTTCATGGACAAGTATGGCCTGAAGTTCCCTGTTGTCGGCGGCGAGCTTAACCAGCTCATCCGTCATTATAATGAGGCCTGACGGCAATGCAAATGCGTTCGGGCCTATGTAGGGGCTTTTGCGGAATTCCAGGCGGTAATCGAAATCCCCATCGATTTCCCTGTACAGGCGCCGAAATTCCCCCTGGAGCTCCCTGCTCTTTTCCCTGTCGAGTTCCGAGGGTTTCAGGAACCTGCGGTCGAGCATTTTAATCGCCTGCCGGCTCATCTGCTCCGTTAATTCAGGTGGTACCGAGTAGGCTATTTTCTGCGCGACAAAAGGGATGCCGTATGTTACAAACACCCAGACGCAGAGGACCAGACCGGCCAGGGCGGCTGCCGCCGTCTTCCACCGTTTTTCCATGAAATGAACGAGCCTCATCCCGGCGTTCCGGCCGGTGAGATGTTCCAGGGCGGAGACTGCCTCTGTATCGGCTGTCTCGCATTGCGCGCCGCCGGGTAATTTAATGTAACGCATGGTGTTCCCGAGGGGAGGGGTAATCGCGCAGTCTTCAGGGGCGATGTCAAGCGCCGGATAATCTCCGTCCACGCCGCGGATATGCAGTCTCCTGCCGTCAAAAACAACCGAGACGGGATATGCCCTGGAGATTTTCCCGTCAAAATATGCACCCTTGAATTCGATCATAAGCCGATGTCGATGTCAAAGAAATCCGTGGCGGCATCGCCGTAAGCGCTTTCATCGGGGCTGACGTCTGCGGTGAAGTTATCAAGGCCCTCATCCGAAATCACGGTCAGGTTGCCGATGATATAGCGGATGCGCCTGACCTTTGCCCAGGGAATGAGAAGCCCTATGGAAAAAATTATGGCAAAAATGTTCGTTATCCGTATCCAGAACAGGTGCCCGCCCCTCAGTGTGCCATGAAAGCGTATGGTTCCGAGTGCGGAATGTCCCCAGCAGTAGTTGGTGGTCCATGCATAGATGTACTGCTGGATGAAAGCGGAAACAACCAGCATTATAAAATATACCGTAAAGATAAAAAATATCATTGCAGTATTGAATGTCCCGGCTTTCATGCCCGTACCAACAATAAGGGGTGCGGACAACGTGAATATTATTGTAACGAAGATTGTAATTACAATCACCGCTACGGCTACCATGCCGTAGAGCTTGTAGAAGGGGCGGGCGCTCCCCTCAAAGATGTTGGCGGTTGTTCCAAAGGCGATGTTGCCGAAGAAGTATTTTTTCCGCTGAAATGCCCAGTACGGAATGATCAGCCCGAAAGTAAGGGGTATGAGCAGGGGATAGAGCAGATATGTCTTGTAGCTTTCCCTGACCGTGCCGCGGAAGTGAAAAGGGATATTCCGGTACACGGAGTGGCGGGCGAAAAATCTGAGGGACTTGTAAATCAAAAACGGCAGGACGAGGGAGAATATCCCGAACACGAGGAGGCTGTAAAGAGGGTTGTAAGCTTTTGCGATATAATAGAGTATTATCCCCCCTGCCACTATCAGGTAACCTTTCAGGATTGCTACAGGGGGCGCTGTATAATCGAACGGCCGGCCATCCATAACAGTATGCTGGTAGAAGAACCGGCGCTCGCGCACCTTTGCCCATGGAGCGTAAAGCCCCGCTGTCAGGATTGTCAGGAAGGTGTTGACGATCCATATCCTGAAGTATTCTCCGGCGGAACCGGTAAATATGGGTTTGCTGCGCCGGGACACCGGGTGGACAGGAATATCTTTTGAGCAAGATGTTGGCCCCGTACCGGCGCCATCCCTTGAATCCTGAACCGTGAACACTACACCCCCCTTTTCCGCAGGCTTTCCCGCCCCTTTATGCAAGATTAACGGTTAAACATATTATACCTTAACGTTGCATAAACCGGCTGGAGAGCCCGCCGTAAAACCTTTATAAAGCGATGGGATATTGGAAATACGTCTCTGTTGCAGGAAGTAACGGGGAGTGAAATTGCAAAAGAGGTTGATATGCGTGCTGAATATTTCCTCAAGGAATC
>WFVK01000188.1 GCA_015491705.1 Nitrospirota bacterium
TGCAAAGGTTGCCGGATTGCATGATATATACACAAGCCTCGCCGGCGCCAGTGAAAGCACTTTGCGCATGGCCGCGTTTGTTAACCCTGGTCTGGGCGGATCAAGTATTGCAATGTCGAACCATCCCCCGGCCTGAAAGTCCTCCGCGGAGGAGCGGACAAAGCGGCAATCTCTGATCCTGTTGATCTCCCGGTTCCTCATGCCGTCCTCCACGGCATAGGGATTTTCCTCCACCGCTGTTACTGCTGCATCCATTGCAAGCGGCAGGGAAAAGTTGCCCGCGCCTGCGTATAGATCCAGTATCCTTTTGCCTCCGGAAGGCTCCAGCGTATCCCTGATAATGCGGACAACTTCCTGGTTCAGCATCCAGTTGCTCTGAAAAAAACTCATTGGAGAGACGGTGTATTTCAGCGTTCCGAGACTCAGTGTGGCGAATGTCCTGCCGTACTGAAAGACCTCTTTGCCCGCCGTCTCAACAGACAACCCCGAGAAACCCGAATCCAGAAACCGCGAGGCGAGCATGTCCCTGTCCGCAGGCGGCATGCGGCGGGACCTGGTGCTGATCAATGCAATAACACAATCACCGCCGGTTATGTGTATCTCTTTGACATCAGTGCCTTTAACAAGTGTCCTTGCTTTCCGGAAGAATGCGTTGATTTCTCCGGCCATCAGCCGGCAGTTGTCTATATCGACTGTCTCCCTGGTGCCTTCCCTGTAGAATCCCACACCATTAGGGGATACCTTGAACTGACCCCTCAGCCTGTAATTCCACTGTTTGCCGCTGACAGCAGGCCCGGAGAGTTCCGCATCCCTCCGGGCCAGCCTTCTCAGGCAGTCCATGAGGACCTGTTCTTTTATCTCTATCTGCCGGTCATATGGAATGTGCTGGAAGTGGCATCCCCCGCATTTCCCGAAAAATTCACACGCAGGTGACAGCCTCTCAGCCGAAGGTTCGAGGATTTTCTCCACCGATGCCGAAAGATAGTCCTTTTTTTCATCTTCGACCGCCGCCTCTACGGTCTCTCCGGGCAGGACACGGCCTTTTATCATCACGACCTTGCCTTCATGCCTTCCGATGAAGTACCCTCCGTATGCAGGACGGGCGACCTTCAGGATTATCTTTTTTATCTTCAAGGATGATTCCCTGTGCGGACAGTTCGTTTCTGATCCTGTCGGCGGTCGCCCAGTCTTTCGCCTCTCTCGCCTTCTGTCTCTGAAAGATTTTTTCCTGAAGCTCATCCTCCGAAAGGCCGATCTTCTTTACCCTCATAAGGGCGCTGTACCACTCCCGGGGGGTCCTGTTGAATATGTTTAAAACAGCGCCCGCCTCTGCGAGCACATCCCTTGCCCGGCTCACAAGCTCTTTAGCCTTATCGCCGGAAGGGCGTGAGTCAAGAAACCTGTTGACCTCCCTTATGAGCTCGAATATATTGCCCAGGGCCGAGGCGGTGTTGAAATCATCATCCATTGCATGATGGAACCTGTCCATGAAGGAAGACAGGAGGTTCTCAAGCCCGGATGAGGGAACCGGCTTGTCCCCCCTGGCGGCATCCCTGAGAAAGTCATCGATCCTCATAACTGTGGTGTAGTACCTGTCGATTGACAGCTCGGCCTCGTTAAGCTGGGAGTCCGAGAACTCTATGGGGCTCCTGTAGTGGGCTGAAAGGAGAAAATATCTCACAACCTCTGGCTCATACCTGGCGAGTATCTCCTTGATCGTAAAAAAATTCCCCAGCGACTTCGACATCTTCTCTTTATCGACAGTTATAAACCCGTTATGCATCCAGTACCTTACAAAGGGCCTGCCCGAGTATGCCTCGCTCTGTGCAATCTCGTTTTCATGGTGGGGGAAAATAAGGTCGGCGCCGCCGCCGTGTATATCAAAGCTGTCCCCGAGATATTTTGAAGACATGGCGGTGCATTCTATATGCCACCCCGGCCTTCCCCTGCCCCACGGGCTGTCCCAGGAAGGCTCTCCCGGTTTTGAAGCCTTCCACAGAACAAAGTCCAGCGGGCTCTTTTTCCTCTCATCCACATCTATCCTCGCCCCGGCCATAAGCTCTTCGATATTCTTTTTTGAGAGTTTACCGTAACCGGGGAATTTGCTCACCTCAAAATAAACGTCCCCGCTGACATGGTATGCATAACCTTTGTCAATGAGGCCCTGAATGATCCCCTTCATCTCTTCTATGTGGTCGGTCGCCTTCGGCTCTACATCCGCCCTGCTTACACCGAGCAGGTCCATGTCCCTGTAATATTCCTCTGTATATTTCCTTGCGACTTCTTCAGTGGAAATCTTCTCTGCGGCCGCACGCGCAATAATCTTGTCGTCGATGTCGGTTATATTTCTGACGTGGATTACATCGTATCCCCTGTATCTGAGGTATCTCTTGATAATGTCGAACACAACGGCGCTCCGGGCGTGGCCGAGGTGGCAGACGTCATATGCCGTTATGCCGCATACGTACATGCCCGCTTTTTTGGGGACGAGGGGGACAAAGTCCTCTTTCCTTCCGCTCATTGTGTTGTAAATCCTTATGGTTTCGCCCTTGCCTTCCAAACTGTCGATTCTCCTTTCAAGCTCGTTTATATATGATGCAATCTCCTCGAATTTCTCTTCAAGCGGGTCGGGGATATGCACGTGATCAAGCATTTCCACCGGCCCCTCGGCGTATATTTTGACGACCTTCTTTTTGATCACCCTTCCGGGCACGCCTACGACAATGGAGTTCTCCGGCACGGAATGCAGCACCACGGAGTTAGCGCCTATTTTAACATTATCCCCTATTTTTATTGCCCCGAGCACCTTGGTGCCCGCGCCGATAACCACGTTGTTGCCTATAGTGGGATGTCTCTTGCCTCTCTGCTTTCCCGTGCCCCCGAGTGTGACCCCCTGGTACAGGAGCACGTTTTCCCCTATCTCCGCAGTTTCCCCGATTACGACACCCATGCCGTGGTCAATGAAAAACCCCTTGCCTATGCGGGCCCCGGGGTGGATCTCAATGCCTGTGAGAAACCTCGCCAGTTGTGAAAGAAAACGCGGGAGTACGGGAATCTTCATCTTCCACAACAGATGATTGATCCTGTGCGCCAGGACGGCATGAAATCCCGAATAGGAAGTGATCACCTCAAGGGCGCTTCGGGCAGCCGGGTCCATCCTGAAAACGGCCCTGAAGTCATGCCTTATGTCATCCCATAACCCCATGTCTTCCTCTTACACAATAGTTAACCTTACAGTTGCATAACACCATCACCCGCATGCCGGAGAGCCCGGCGGAAAAGCTTTATCTGCGATTCCCTGAGGAAATATTCAGCGCGCATATCAACCTCTTTTGCAATTTCACTCCCCGTTACTTCCTGCAACAGAGACCTATTTCCAATATCCCATCGCTTTATAAAGGTTTTACGGCGGGCTCTCCAGCCGGTTTATGCAACGTTAAGGTTTATGCAACATTAAGGTGCAGTCGCAATTAGTATAATCTGCATTATGCCAACAGTCAACCGCCCTGCCCGTTTATGCCACACAGGGTCAAGGATATGTTATGCTAAATTTATCTCAAGATAAGACCGCGGGGTTTATATATTATCCTATGAAACTGCTTCTCGTTTCGCTGCAGTCCAATGCCTACGTGACCGGGCTGAAATATATTGCAGCCAATGCAAAGGACAAAGGGCACGATGTCCGGATACTGTTTCTTCCGGGCTATCTCGAGCCCGTGCTGAGTCCTGCGATAGAGGGCTTTATCGCTGAGTACCGCCCCGACCTGATCGGCATCAGCCTCATGTCGATAGAGTTTTACCCTGCGAAAAACCTTGCGCGCCTGCTGAAAAAAAGGTTTGACATACCCATAATCTGGGGGGGTGTGCATACGATTATCAGGCCGGAGGAATGCATAAAGCACTCCGATTATGTATGCACCGGTGAAGGGGAACACACGGTTGTCTCCCTGCTTGAGCATATAGGCGACAGGGGAAGGGATGTGCCGCCTGAAATCCCGGGCATATGGGCGAATCACGGGGGAGAGATAATAAGACAGCCTCCCGCCCCGCCGGAGGATAACCTCGACTCCCTGCCCGTTCAGGAGTATCTGCCGGATTATTTCTACGGCCTCCATAACGGCAGGATTTACAACTTCTCCGAGAACGAAGGGGTCTTCCGCATCTATGCGCTTTACGGCGGGACCTGCCATATGATGATAACCACGAGGGGCTGTCCGTTTAAGTGCTCATACTGCGGGAATTCCGCCTTCCTCACAGTATACGGCAGGAAGATCCGGGAGAGGTCCGTTGAAAATGTAATGGCGGAAATACTGGAGGTCATAAAGAATCCGTTCGTCCTTTATATAAATTTCCAGGACGACTGTTTCTTTACGCACAGCAGGCAGTGGATAAGGAAATTCTGCGAGGAGTACAGGAGACACGTGAGACTGCCGTTTATCGCAAGGGTGATACCCACAATGATGGACAGGGAGAAGATGATGATGCTCAGGGAAGCCGGGCTCTGCTGGATAGTTATGGGCATACAGAGCGGAAGCGACCGCGTGAATTTTGAGATTTATGACAGGAAGGTACGCTTTGAGTCGGTTAAGAAGGCCGCTGACATAATTGCGGAGACCGGCGCGGCGCCGTTTTACGAGATGATCGTGGATAACCCGTATGAGACAGAGCAGGATATTATGGACACGATAAATGCGCTGTCAACGCTGAAAAAGCCCTACATCATCTCGCTCGCGCATCTTACCTTTTTCCCCGGCACCCCGCTGGCTGAGAAGGCGGTTAGGGATGAGATAGTCACACCAGACGCATACCTCTACAGATACCTCCTGAATATTGATGACACATACTTCAACAGACTGCTTGCAATCACCCCCTGCATCCCCCGGGCGCTCACGGCTTACCTGAACAAGCCCGGAAAGACAAGAAGGCCGCTGCATGTGTCCCTGGTGAACATGCTGTTTTTCATTGTAAAGAGGGTTGTTGAGCCCGCTGTCTTTCTGTTCGTAACGGTCAGGTCCCTGAATTACAGGCCGGACTGGATAATCAGGACGATACTTGGAAACTGGAGGTCCACACTGTCAAGGATTGTCTCGAAATATCTGGGCAGGGCCGACCTCGAATTCGACCAGCGCCTCACGCTGGCAAGAAAGAACATGCCGGAGCTGTTTGAAGGATGACATTGCAGAGGCATAAACGGGCAGGAGAACCTGCCGCCCCCTCAATCACCCCGGCCCCTTTTTTTAAGGGACAGGACAACACTGTCCCCTGTCTTTATGCCGAATTTCCCGGCGGCGCTGTCCCCGTAGACGAAAAGCTCCACATACCCGAAGCTGTTCATGAGCGCTGACAGCCCGGCGCCTTCTGCCTGGGCATAGTAATCTGCAACGGGAAGCGCCCTGTTTTTGAAGGTTATCCTGAAATTATGCAGTGATGCCCCGGGGGATAATTTCGCCAGGTCATCGCCTGTTATGCTGGATATTGCATTGCCGAAATGATCAATTGAGATGATCGTGCCTTTCAGTGTCTTCCCGTCGGTTAATGTAACCCCCGGCAGCCGGATTCTATTGTAATCCTCAACCGGGTCACCGAACTTGTGATAATCTATCCCCCTTGACAGCCACGCCGCAACAGGCGCGAATATGTCACGCCCGTGGAATGTCGAGCCCTTCATGGGGAGGAAATAGTGCGAAGAGGTTAAATGAATGACCGTGTAGTCAGGGGCCGACATTTCATAAACCGAAGAGAATACGCCGTTGTCGGGTCCTATGAAGAAGTGGTGTCCGGTGCTCACCAGCAGCGGCCTCCTGTGCCCGCCCACTCCCGGGTCGACAACCACGACATGGATTGTGCCCGAGGGGAAATACCTGTAGCTCATGCCTATAACCTGCGAGGCCTCAAAGATATTGTGGCGCTGTATGTTGTGGGTAATGTCTATTATCCTCGCCCGTGGGTTTATCCCGAGGATAACCCCCTTTAACAGGCCCGCAAACGGGTCCCTGAGTCCGAAGTCGGTTGTCAGCGTGATGAACGGTTTCTCTAACATTTCACCTTCCGGCAGGCCCTCCTGCCTCTTTATGCGACATCAAGTTTCACTGCTCCGGTTAACTCCCCCGGTGACCTGATGCCCCTTGCCGACATAAAGGATTTAATCCCTTCGAGGATATCCAGCGCGGCCCGGGGGTTGACGAAATTCGCCGTCCCCACGGCAACGGCGGTTGCGCCCGCAAGCATGAACTCAATGGCATCCTCCGCCGACATTATGCCGCCCATGCCTATAACAGGGATATTCACTTTTTTATGGCACTCCCAGACCATTCTGACGGCGACCGGCCTGATGGCCGGCCCTGACAATCCGCCGGTGACGTTTGCAAGTTTCGGCCTCTGCGTATTTATGTCAATGGCCATTGCCGTGAGTGTATTAATCAGGGATACGGCATCGGCCCCTGCATCCTCCGCGGCCTTTGCCATCAGGGCTATGTCGGTCACATTGGGTGACAGCTTCACGATAAGGGGCATGCCGGTCGCCCTGCGTACCGCGCTGACGACCCTGAAGGTTACCCGCGGGTCCGTTCCGAAGATGCTCCAGCCTGCCTGCTTGTTGGGGCATGATATGTTCATCTCGAGCGCATGTATGCCCTTTGCCGAGCTTAACCTCACGGCCGCCTCTGCATACTCGCTTATGGAATCCCCGAAGAAGTTGACTATTACACGGGTCCTGAACCGTCTCAGAAAGGGGAGTTTATTCTTTATGAAACTGTCTATGCCTATGTTCTGCAACCCCACCGCGTTCAGCATGCCGGCGGGTGTCTCCACGATGCGCGGCGGCGGGTTGCCATCCTTCGGCCGCAGCGAAAGCCCCTTTACGGTAACGGCTCCGAGCCTGCCGATATCTATGAATTCGGAATACTCCTCCCCGTAACCGAATGTGCCCGAGGCGGCGATCACGGGGTTGCCGAGTTTCAGTTTTCCCAGGTTGACCGACAGTTTCATGGTACGGTAATTCCCGTTTTACCAGAGTATCTCATTCATCGGGAAGACGGGACCTTCCCTGCATACGCGTTTGTAGCCTCCGGTGGTGTTTACGATACATCCGAGACATGCACCGATTCCGCAGGCCATATTCTGCTCAAGGGCCGCATAACCCCTTAATCCGTATTCCGCTGCAAGCGCGGACAATGACCTGAGCATGGGCTCCGGCCCGCACGCATAGATGCAGCAATCCTCTGAAACAGAGGGGTTTCCCTGTATAAACTCTCTCAGTATGGCGGTGACAGGGCCTTTCCGTCCCGTGTCTCCGCTGTCAGTGCAGATATGCGTTTCAATGCCGATTGAGTTGAGCTCCTCGATACATAATAAACCGCTTCCTGTTTTTGCGCCGTAGAAGAGAACGGGCTTTTTCAGAGAGGCGATCAGGCCTTCGGCAAGGGCGAAGACCGGCGCGATACCCACTCCGCCGGCGACGAGTATTATGTTCTTCCGCGATCTCCCCACGGGAAAACTGTTGCCGAGGGGACCGATAATCTGCAGTACGTCACCCGGTCTTTTGCGGCTCAGGATATCCGTTCCCCTGCCGGCCACCCTGTAGAGAATCCGGATATCGCTCCCGGTGCGTCTGTGGATGCTGAACGGCCTTTTCAGCAGCGGATCAAGGCCGTTGCCCGTGGAGAGCATGAAGAAATTGCCCGGCTCGGGCCTCCTGATTTTCTTTAACGGATGGAAGGTTAAGAGATAATGATTTTCTGCAAGCCGCCTGTTGTCTTTTACGGATGCCTCAAATAATCTACTCAAAGCTTATCTCTAAGATTTCATACTCCATTGTCCTGGCAGGCGCCTTTATGATAACCGTATCGCCGATCTCTTTGCCGATAAGCGACCTTCCGACGGGCGAGCTGATGGATATTCTGCCGGTTTTAACGTCTGCCTCATCCTGGCCCACCAGGGTAAAGACCTTTTCCTCGTCCGTGTCGACATCAAAAATTTTCACCTTTGCCCCGAATGCCACCCTGTTCTGAGATATCTTCGAAGGATCGATCACCTCGGCAAGCGCGAGCTTGCTCTTGAGCTCCTGGATGCGTCCCTCGATAAACGACTGTCTTTCTTTTGCGGCATGATATTCCGCATTTTCAGACAGGTCGCCGTGCTCCCTCGCCTCGGCGATCGCCCTGATATTTTTGGGG
>WFVK01000189.1 GCA_015491705.1 Nitrospirota bacterium
ATATGATAATTGAAGAAAGAAATATCAGGCATTCAGGAGTTTGTTGAAGGGGTAACGCCTCAGGAATCCTATGAACTGTTCAATCGTATGGGAAGGCTCTTTGGACTTTTTATATACAAGGGAAAAATCCCTGACGAATTTGTCTTCCTTGAAGACCGCTGTCTTGAGGCTCCCATAGCGGCATTCTTTTCTTGCGGCCCATCTCGACAGGATTGATGTTCCGAGCCCTTCCTCAACGGCGCTCTTTATGGACTCCGTGCTGCCCATGATAAGGGATATCTTCAGGTTCTGCTGCAGTATACCGTGCTTTGAAAGGTACTTTTCAATCGCCTGCCTTGTCCCGGAACCTTCTTCCCTGAATATCAGGGGCTCCCTTGAGAGCTCCATAATGGATATGCTGGACTTTTTGGCCAGGTGATGATGCGGTGACATGATGAGCACCATTTCGTCGGGAATAAGCTTTTCCATCTTCAGTTTCTGCTTGTTGACGTCTCCTTCAACAAGGCCCACATCAACGCTCCCCGCGTTCAGGAAATCGATCACGTTTTTGGTATTGCCGATGTGTATGTGTACGCCCACCTTGGGGTATCTTCTTTTGAAATCGGATATCACGGGCGGCAGGACATAGTTGCCTATCGTGGAA
This sequence comes from Nitrospirota bacterium, assembly GCA_015491705.1. Classification (GTDB taxonomy): domain Bacteria; phylum Nitrospirota; class Thermodesulfovibrionia; order UBA6902; family UBA6902; genus JAADFS01. The sequence goes on from WFVK01000189.1 coordinate 644, forward strand.
CTTGCGCCTACCGAGATGACGCCCTTTACAAGACCGGTGACACCGCCGATCTCTTTTTCAGCGGCTGCATAAAGGGCGTTGATCTCTTTTGCATATTTGTACAGCATGTCTCCGGCCTTGGTAAGCGTGATAATGCATCCGGAACGGTTAAAGAGTTTTGTCCCGTACATCTCTTCGAGTGCCTGAATCTGGAGACTTACGGCAGGCTGTGTAAGACGGATTATCTCCGATGCCCTTGAAAAACTCTTTGTCTCTGCAACTATGCAAAATACTTTTAATTTATGATCGTCCATCGTGATACTTAATTCTACATTAAGATTTTTAATAATGTCAATCACCGCACCGGCTTTTTCCCGATTTTAAAAATCTCTTTAAAGAACCCCCGGCGGGCGTCCTTGAAAATCATGATGCAATAAGGTTTGTTAATGATAATATTATCAATAATTGCCTTGACAGGGAGAGCATTAATTGGTTTATAATGTTATAGTTTTTTCCCGTATTATATTATAGTTATCACCGGCACAACACGACACCATAATAAAAGAAACAGAAAGGAGGTTTTATGAGGTTATTTATTGCATTGATTTTTCTCATCTCCTCTGTGGTCGCTCTTCCTCAGACATCACTCGCTCAAAAGGCCACAACCGTAGATGAGCTGGCGGCAATGTACAACATAGACACGTGCATAGACTGCCATGAAGACACCCACGATGAATGGAAAAACTCCTGGCACAGCCAGACTATCTCGGATTCACGCGTTGTAAGGACGTGGAGGACCTTTATCCTGAGGGGTCTTGACGAATCTGATCAAACCACGAGGAAGGACCTCAGAATGTGTCTCCGCTGCCATCTCCCACAGGTCAAGGATGCAACGGACGGCCTTGTAGCGAAGATTGCCGATCTGATGGTGACGGCGGCCGATGACAAGAACAAGGCAAAGAGGGAAGGCGCAAAAAAGGAGCTCTCGAAACTGAATGTAAACTGCCTTATCTGCCATAACCTGAAAGGGGCGCCTGACGGCAATCCGCAGGCAAAAACCATTTACGGGCCGAGGGGCTCAACCGATACTCCCCACAAGGAGGAGATAGGGTTTGAGACAGTAAAGTCCGACGTTATCAAAACCTCCCAGTTCTGTGCGCGGTGCCATAACGGCTGCCAGGGACTGCCTCCGGGCACCTGCTTTTCCGTGGTTACAAGCTATAATGATCATTACCTGAAAAACGGCGGCAAAAAGACCTGCCAGGACTGCCATATGCCGGGCGATGAGACCAAGAGCCATGAGTTCCCGGGAATCTTTAACGTGGACTTTGCAAAGACTGCGGTCGACATCAAGATATTGGCCAGCAAGTCAAGGTACATCTATCACCTGGAGAACAAGATTGTGCCTGCCATCGGCATGCAGGTTAAGGTGACCAACACCGGGGGCCATGAATGGCCGCACGGCTGAGTGTACATACCTAAAGCGGCACTGGATGTGACCGTGAAAGATCAGAACGGCAAGGTAGTATTCTCGAAGACAAAAGAGTATGCACTGTATGACCTGCATTACCCTGAATACAACAAGGAAGGTTACCTCGGACTCAATGACTGGGATATCACCGCCATGTATCGCTCAGACTTCGGCGTTGAACCGTTTGAGGACGATACCCAGAAGTTTGTAATCCCGTTACCTGAAGGCACAAAGGCTGCAGATATCGAGGCCTCTTTCAGATTTATCTATGAAAAAGGAAAAGAGGCGGTGTGGAACAAGGCAACTAAAAGGATCGAGTTCTAACCCTGTATCAACTTTCTGAAGGAAAGGGCTTTATTCCGGCGTTGCGGAATAAGGCCCTTTTTCTGTTAAGCTTCTTGCGGGGTCCCCGTACGCCGTGTTGAAAAAAAAGGTTTCAGCATGTAAAATTTACAGGCGTGTTTCAGAAAAACATTACGCCGGCAATCATGAAAAAATTTTACATTATATTAATCATACTGGTCGCGGCGGGTTGCAGCAGCGAGAATGTAAAGCCGTCACCTGACTCCCTTTTGACCACCGCCGCTTTCAGCCGTATCGAGAAAATAAAAGATGCATATGAGGCAAAAGACAGTGATGCACTGCAGAATAGTGTAAGCGCTGA
>WFVK01000190.1 GCA_015491705.1 Nitrospirota bacterium
CAACCTCGAGAGGACGGCATCCGAGATACTCAGGCTGCTTGGCGAGTTCTCAAAACAGTGGAAGGCCTACAGGGACAGGTTCAGGATTATGGGCGAAAGGCTGGATGCCGCCAAGAGGGAGTATGATACCCTGATTTCCACCAGAGCCAACATGCTCGAGAGGCCCCTGAGAAAAATCGACGAACTGAGAAAGCAGAAGGCCATAGCCCTTGATTCAGGGGAGGAGTAACACCCTCCCATGTCAATAACGGCGGGCGATGGTTTTATGCAACTGTAAGGATAATACTCTTGAACCCCATTTCCCCTGTTAAAGAAAAAGAGATTTGTATCGCTCAAAGTTAGTATATTAACAGTCTCATAATAATGACAACATTTTAATTATAAAATCCCTCCTGACCTCCCTTTGCCAAAGGGAGGAATTTCCCCCCTCTTTGAAAAAGAGGGGCAAGGGGAGATTTTCAGATTAAATGTAAATACAATTTTAGGACCCTTAATAAGCCTCCAGGTATTGGGCGTAAGCCGTGTGCTTTCCAGAGGAGATTATCTACCTTATCGTGCCTTGACTGAAAACGATTTTCTCTATAAAGGATTTAAAGCCGTGATGGATTGATGGAGTTAATCAGGTTTTTTACGGATGAATACAAGAGAAAGCTATGCACTGAATGATCAAACAATTTAGATTGCAATTTCACACTGTTTGCAATATTTCTGAATGTGGCTTTCTCTACGGGAGATTGGCTTGTAATGCTCCCGTGAGTCTTTTGTATAATAATCTAATGCTGTGTTGATATCCTGCTTCGCCAATGCGGTCTTCATAGCCTCCCATTTGCCCTGGAGCAAAGCATCAAGCGCTGCCGTATTCAGCACTATGATTGCAATGCTGTCCGTGTAGGCATTGCCCTGGTCATCGGTAACCGTAAGGGCCGGATAGTAGACTCCCTCGGTTGTGTAGGTGAAGTTTATGTTTTCAAACACCGGCCCTGTGTAGTCTACAGAAGGGAATAAAGTATAAACAGCAGAAGGATTATATGCCTTTTCTTCAACATTTAAATACTCCTTCACGGTTAAACAGGATGGGGTTTTCAGTAAGGGTCTTTTCGCCGTCCCCCGAATAAGTTATACAGATTCTCCCATATGCAATGGGCTTTGTCAAGGGTTTTTGTTTGGGGGCTGCCTTGCTGTGTCTTCTTCTGCCTCAGCAGCCGCAGCTCCCGATCAAGGCGCTCCTGCCGCACATCTTATGAGATGTCAACGAGAGCGTCTTCCCGGGAGTATACGGTGATGGACAACCTGCTAAATTAATGAGCATTGTGTTCAAATGTTGACCGTTTTTTGGGCTTTCGTTATCCTGCCCCCCCACTTTTTTAAATGATTTTTTTCTCTCTTTTCCGCGGCACGGATATTGCAGTTCCACACGGTGCTACAGATATATCTTTTTTATGGAACTCTTTGAGCCTTATTATTAAGCTGCAAAATTACAGGGTGTAGCGTTGTGTCAGCCCTGTTTCCGGGCTGTATAAATCGGTCTATTCCCGCTGCGCGGGGAATCATGCTCCTCTCTGATTTCTGACAGGCCCGGATATGGCCGTTGACACGATATCAGGAAACTTGCTTGAAAAATACGGTTATTTTCTTTGCAGCCGTTGTCTTCACTGCCATGTGCGCGCTGTATGCCCCGGCAAAGGAGAAGCCTTCTCCCGCCGCGGGTGAAAAGCTGTACAGGCGCTACTGTTCGCCGTGCCATGGAGACAGGGGGGACGGCAGGGGCTTTAATGCAGAAAACCTCGACCCCCGGCCTGCAAACCACACTGATGCAGAGATGATGAGCAGGAGAACGGACAGGGACCTGTATGACGTGATTTACGGCGGCGGCAGGTCTGTCGGCAAATCGACCCTCATGCCCCCCTGGGGGCGGAACTTCAGCAGGCAGGAGATTGAGTCCCTTGTCCTGTATCTCAGAACGCTCTGCGGGTGCAGGGGATTATAAGGCGCTGTCTCCGGTCGGACCCAATGGGCAGCGATATTTTTATGCCACTGTAATGTTAACAATCAAGAATCAAAAGGAGGCAAAGCACTTATGAACGACATCAAAGAGAAACAACCTTCCGGGGAAGGGTGCATGAGTCGCCGTAAACTTCTGAAAACCGCGGGCTGTGCGGGGGCTGCGGCCCTGCTCATCAGCGGCTTAGGCAGTGAGGCCGCCGCTTCATCAAAATACAGGGTTTATCCGCAGGTTAAAATTGCAAACCTCCGGGACATCCGCGCAGGAAGACTAATAAAGTTCGATTATCCGCTAATAGGCAGGAAGAACATTTTAATGGATATGGGATGTGTGGTTGAAGGCGGCGCGGGCCCCAATAAGAGCATAGTGGCATACAGCATGTTCTGCAGCCACCTGGGGTGCAGCGTTGAAATGGACAGGGGAAAGGGCATGCTTGTATGCGAGTGCCACCAGAGCGTCTACGACCCGAAACGGAGCGGACGGGTTGTTGAGGGCCCGGCCCCTACCAGCCTGCCCATGGTTAGCCTCGAGATCGACGGCCCAACAGGCGATATCTATGCCGTGGGGGTTGCAGGCCTGATATACGGCCTCAGAAACAATCTTTTAGACGGACAGGAGGTAAGATAGGAATGACCGGGGAGAAGAGACTTTCACGCAGGGATTTACTGAAGATATCCGCGGCGGGCGCGGCCGGTGTGTGTGTGTTGAGCAACGGCGCAGCCGCCCTTGCAGCCGGCAGGTTTCCTGAAGCCAGGGCAACCGAATTCGTCGAGCTGCCCCCGAAAAACGCGGAGAAATACTTTACATCGTGCCGCTACTGCCACGTTCAGTGCGGGTACAAGGTCTATATATGGCCCAAAGGCACGGGCCGCAAACCCGGGAGGGAGAGATTCTATCCCGTTGAAAAGATGCGGGGGGACTGGCCGAATACTGTATTCACCATTGAGGCCGTAAAAAATGGCAGGCCCGTAAACATCATGGTGGTGCCGGATCAGAACGACATCGCCAGCAAGTCAAACTATTCGGTCAGGGGGGCGTTTAATGCGCAGAGCCTGTATTCCGAAAAGCTCCCCACCAGAATACGCCTCAAAAAACCCATGATCCGGAAGAACGGCAAGGGAAGCCCGCTGGTGGATGTATCGTGGGA
>WFVK01000191.1 GCA_015491705.1 Nitrospirota bacterium
GATATAGTCTTTGCATGAATCAGGTCAGGACAGCCCTTACCATAGCAGGTTCGGACCCCTCGGGGGGCGCCGGACTGCAGGCGGACCTGATGACTTTCAGGGCCATGGGCGTCTACGGCCTGGGCATCCCCTCGGTCCTGACCGCGCAGAATACATCCGGGGTGCAGCATATCCATGAACTGCCCGCAGGTTTTGTTTCAGAACAGATTGAGGTACTCGTGCGGGATATACGTCCTGACGCCGTTAAAACCGGGATGCTGTATACCGCTGCTGCTGTTCAGGCGGTGGCGGAAAGAATCAGGGAATTCTCCCTTGAAAACCTTGTTGTCGACCCTGTGACGGTTTCCTCCACGGGCGTGCTCCTGATGGAGGACGGTGTGCTGGAGGCGGTGAGGCGTTATCTGTTCCCCCTGTCGATGGTCATCACCCCGAACATGTATGAGGCATCGGTTCTTACAGGCATTGATATTAAGGATGAAAAAGACCTTCAGGAAACAGCGGTAAGACTCCGTGAATCCGGGCCGCGCGCAGTAATCATCACCGGCGGGCATATGAAGGGAAGGGCGGTCGACCTGCTTTTCGACGGAGAGGGTTTCCTCTCCCTTGGAAACGAGATGCTTGCGGGAGAATATCACGGCACCGGCTGTGTCTTTTCATCATCCCTGACAGCCTGCCTCGCCCTCGGCCTTGATATTAAAGAGGCATTTGCCAGGGCAAAGGATTTTACATTCAATGCCATGAAGTCCGCCCTGGCCGTGGGCAGGGGGATGAAGGTACTTGACCTTAATCCTGTATAAACCGGCGGGAGAGCCCGCCGGCGATAGTTTTATGAAAGCTGCAAGGTTGATATGGAATAAAAAGACCGCCTTATTTTCTCCTGAACATCCTGTTCAGCTCATCCATTGACAGGATAATCCTCGTGGGCCGGCCGTGGGGGCATTTGTCAGGCTCCTCCGCGCCCTCAAGCTCCGCCAGCATTTTTGTGAGTTCTTCATTTGTAAGATGCCCCCTGCCCCTTACCGACCTGTGGCATGCAAGGCTTGCCGCTGTTTTTTTCAGCAGGGACTCTTCGGTCAGATCACCTTTTATTCCGCTCGTCTCCTCCTCGAGGATAGCCGCCGCAATATCCATGAGCAGCCCCCTGAGGTCCGCCTTGCGGAGGTCCTGCGGCAGTGCCCTTACGATTATGTTGTTCGCCCCGAAGTCTTCAATATCGAGGCCGAAGCCCCTGAGGAAATCCCTGTGTTCGATAATAATGCGGAATTCCTTGACCGGCAGCTCTATCCTCACGGGCAGGAAAAGCGGCTCGGCATCAATGGATGTCCTTTTCAGGAATTTTTCGTACAGTATCCTTTCGTGCGCGGCATGCTGGTCGATGATGACCAGGCCCCTGTCAGAGACTGTTGCGACAAAGGAGTCGCCGATATGGAAGAATGAACGCACCTCCTGCATGATGCCGGAGGTGAAGAAATCCGCCTGTGAATTGTCGGATACAACTGCGGCAGGCCCGCTATGCGGCGGACTGTCGTCCAGGCGTGTGTACGGCGCCGCGGTTGTCCCGCGGTATGCCCGGGACTGTCCCGATAGGGGGGATGATACATCTATTTCGCAGCCGGGGTTGAGCGCTTCATAAACGGCCGCGCCTGTAACCCTGTGTATCTCCTCCGGCCTTTCAAATTTCACCTCGCGCTTTGCGGGATGGACGTTGACATCCACTTTTGCCGGGTCGATTTCAAGAAACAGGAAATAAGCCGGATGCCTGTTTCCTGAAATTGCATCGCGGCAGGCATTGTATACTGCATGGTTTACGGCGGCGTTTTTTACGGGGCGCCTGTTCACAAAGATAAACTGGTGGCTCCTTGACGCCCTGGTGAAATCAGGTGATGAGATGAACCCGCTGACCCTGATGCCCCCGGATTCCTTTTTCACTTCCATGAATTCGCCGGCCGTCTCCTCACCGTAAAGCTGTGTGAATCTCTCCTTAAGGCCTGATGCGGCAGGGGCGTTTATAAGAGAATTTCGGTTGTGGGTGAGTGTAAAGGATACGCCGGGGTAGGCAAGGGCCTTCTGCAGCACTGTCTCGATAATGTGGGAAAGCTCGGTGGTGGTGGTCTTCAGGAATTTCCTCCTTGCCGGGGTGTTGTAGAAGATATCCCTTACCTCCACGGTTGTGCCCTTTACAGGAGGCGCTTCGGATACCACCCTCTGCCGGTCGGCCCCTATCTCCACCCTTGTGCCCGTATCAGAATTCCCGGAGAACGTTGTCAGTGTGACCTTTGATACCGCGGCTATTGCAGGCAGGGCCTCCCCCCTGAAGCCGAGGGTGGATATGTCGAAGAGTTCCTCTTCGCTCCTGATCTTGCTGGTTGCGTGCCTCTGGAAACACAGTGAAGCGTCCTCCCTGTCCATTCCTGTTCCGTTGTCGGATAGCTTTATTAATTTCCTGCCGCCGTGCAGTACCTCCACATCGATTACGGTTGCAGCGGCGTCAATGGCATTATCGACGAGTTCCCTGACAACCGCTGCAGGCCGCTCTATGACCTCGCCCGCGGCTATCTTGTTGATGAGATTGTCCGGAAGAATGGAGATCTTTGACATCTTGCGGAATTATCTGTTCTTTATCGCCTTTTCAAGAAAGATGAAAAACCTGCCCGACCGCTTGTATGCCAGGTATAAATAAAGCTCGATAAAAAAACGGTAGTTCCTGTTCTTCCACCTCCAGAGCGACAGCCTGTGCAGGGGCCCGAATATGAGCCTGCTCCAGAAGTTCTTTAAAAACCTGTCATAGCGGAATGCAAGGAACGAGTTGATGTATATCGCATTCAGCAGCTTCGGGTTTTTCACCCACGGGTTCCTGACCTCGTCATTGGTAAAGTTCTTCCACCCCTCGAGGTGTGAAGGCGGCCTGAATCCGGCCCTGACAGCCTCTTCATACAGGAGTGTCCCGGGCAGCGGCACATAGGGCTGGATAGGCACTTCCGCCCCCGGATGCCTCCTGCGTATCTCATCCGCAAAGTCCAGTGTCCTGTTCATCTGCTCTTCAGTTTCATTGGGAAGGCCGATCATGAGCGAGTACAGGGTCGGTATGCCCCCCTTTGAAACAACACTGATACCCTTGTCGATCATCTTTCTGTTCTGTCCCTTCCTGATATATTTCAGCACCTCATCATCAGGCGACTCCACGCCGAAGAACAGATATACGCAGCCGCTGTCTCTAAACTTCCCGAGAAGCTCCTCGTTAAAGGTGTTTATCCGCACATTTGCAATCCATTTGAAATCCAGGTCCTTCAGCAGGTCGAGAATATCGTACATGAGGTCTTTCCTGCCGGCCAGGAATGTATCGTCATAAAAGGTCATCTTGTGGACCCCGAGTTGTTTCAGCTTCAGGAGCTCGGCCTTTACCTTGGCGGGGCTCTTTACCCTGCATACGTTTTTGTGGAAGAACACGTTATAGCAGAAGCCGCACTTGTGGGGACATCCCCTGGATGATTCATAGCCTATGTTTTCCAGGGTATCGCCGGCCCTCCTTACATACTCGGACAGTATCTCCCTCCCCTTGCCGTCATAGGGAAACGGCAGCGTCTCTATATCCAGGAAATCCCTGTCCGGGTTGAGGATGTTTCCGCCTGCCTTTTTCCAGCCGAGTCCCTTGATGCTGCTGAAATCATTTTTTCCTTCCTGCAATGCCCTCACAAGCTCAAGCATGGTCTGCTCCCCCTCTCCCCTGACGACAAAATCCACGAGGCCGGATTCAAGTGTCTGCTCCGCCATCATCGTGGGATGGGTACCGCCCCAGACCAGGGGAATATCAGGGTTGATCCTCCGGCAAATCTTTGCAAGGCGCAGGGTGTTCTTTATCTGGAAGCAGGTCATCGTCGAGAGGCCCACAACGATGGGGTTTCTCTGAACCAGCCGGATGAAACGGTCTTTTTTATGTATCCTCTCGTCGAAGTACTCAACCTCTATCCCGTGCTGTTCCAGGTACGAGCCCACGGAGAGTATCGCGAGGGGCGTCCACGCGTGATAGGGAAAAGGGCTTGCATTTGCATAGCCTAAGACAACCAGGTTTTTTTCCATAGTCTTATCCGGGAATAGTATCCTTGTCTGTAAAAGGATAGGCCAGCACTGCATAAACCGCAGAGCCCGTTATTTCAATGCCCAGGAGATAATTCAGGGGCAATGCCTTCAGTGCAAACAACAGGCCGGCTTCCTTTCTCATGAAATTCCACCATTTCAGATTCGAAGACAGGTAAGCGCCGGTCAGAAACAGGAATGCAGGCTTTGCCCCGCTTAAATACGGCATGAGGAAGAGCAGGCCGAAGCTCAAAAAGGCGCATATCGCCGCTATCCCGTTGGCCGGGGAAGTGGGGCCCGCATTGTCAAGCTGTTTATCCCTGAAAAACAGGTGCACCCACATAACCGTGCGCCTGAAGTAGATTTTAATGGCCTGCCTGAAATCCGCAAACTGGTGTTTTACGATCATGCGCGGATTCAGGATAATGCTGTCTGTTTTGTTTATCCTTCTTGCCAGCTCGAAGTCCTCGACATCCGCTCCCCTGTAATTTTCGTCATAGCCTCCGACCCTCAGGAACAGCTCTTTTTTTATGGCCCCGCACCTGGGCGCAAAGACACTCACCCTGTCGAACTGCCGTCCGATGAGATGTATGTATTCGAACATTGCCATGTATGCCGGCACAAATCCCCTGTTCAGCGGCTCGGTGGCGCAGATGCCGATGACGCAGTTTGCCGAGGGGTTTTTTTCAAAGTAATCTTTTACCTCGCGGATGGTTCCGTCAAGCACGATTACATCCGAATCAAGGAAGAATATGATATTGCCCGCCGCCGCTTCAACCCCCTTATTCCTTGCCCTTGCAGGACCGGCGTTCCTGTCGGAACGTATCACCTTTACCGGATAGTTTTCCGCGATTTTTACGGTGTTGTCGGTGGAGCAGTCATCGACTATGATTACTTCCATGTCATCGACCGCCTGCCTGAATATGGAGTCCAGAAGGGCCGGCATGAATCTTTCCGCGTTGTATGTGGGGATGACGACTGAAATCATTCACTTTTAAGTATACCTTAACACTGCATGAACGGGCAAGAGAGCCGGTGATATTTTAATGCCGGTAATGTTAACCTTAACGTTGCATAAACCGGCTGGAGAGCCCGTCGTAAAACCCTGTTTGAGGTTCAGGGGTTAGCTGGTTCAGGGTTCAAGGGTTATAAGGCGAAGGAAATTACTCCTCCCCTTAAGCTAAGGGGAAGCCGGGAGGGGTTACTTTATAAC
>WFVK01000192.1 GCA_015491705.1 Nitrospirota bacterium
CTGTCAGGGGTAAATACATGAAGACATCCGTCCCCCTGCCCTGCCGGCTGGTCACCTTCAGATTTCCTGAATGCGCATCCACAATCACCCTGCACTGGTAAAGACCTATGCCGAAACCTTTCTTCTTGGTGGTCTGAAAGGGCCTGAAAAGACGCCTTTCGATAAACTCGGCGGACATGCCGCAGCCGTTATCGGATACCTTCACAAAGGCCATGTCGTTCTCCCTGCCGACCACAACCCTCACATCACCCTTGCCTTCCGTTGCATCAAGCGCATTTGTTATCAGGTTAATAATAACCTTAACAATCTCTTCTTTGTCAAACCTCGCCTTTACCGCCTCCAGTTCCTCGAAGGACAGTCTTGCAGAAGAGGCGCTGAGTTTAAATTCCTCTATAACCGCCCTGACACACGCCCCCAGATCGTAATACCCAGGATTGAGGGCTGTCTTCTTTGAGACGTTTCCGAGTTTTTCCACGATATCCCTGAGCTTTTCGGAAGTGTTTGCAATAGCGCTGACGGCATCCCTTTGAAAATCAGGATCATCAATATGCTCCCCCGCGTTCTGCGCTATGAGGGAAAGCCGCGCGGCTGCGTTTTTAATATCGTGTATTATGAAGGATGACAGTTTTCCCACGGCCTCCATCTCCCTTGCCTCGGCCAGTTCCTCTGACAACTTCGCATTCAGGATGGCCGCCGTGGACTGGGCGGCGAGGGTCTTAAGAAGGTCATAATCCTCGTAATCATAATCCTCGCCTGCAAGCCCCTCTCTCAGGACAATAAAACCGGCGAGTTCGTCGGTATCCAGAAGGGGCACGATGAGGGATGCGCCGGTGGCTTTAATGAACCCGGAAGCGGCCTCAGCCACCTCGCGGCAATTTGCATCGTGTATGTTTATGACCCATTTCCTGTTTTTCATAAATTCCGTAACTTCCGTGCCGGGTCTGATGTCAGGGCGTGATGCATCCAGCACGCCGGCACAGGCATACCCGCCGCTGCCATTTTCCTTAAGCCATATCGAGGCCCCCTTTACCCCCAGGGCATCCCTGAAGCCCTCCATTACAGCGCCGAGCAGGTCTTCAAAGGAGTGTTTCATGGAAATGCGGCGGGTGAACTGCAGCCACTTTTCCCTGTAGTCGTACTTCTGCCTGTAGAAATTTTTGCTTATAAAAACAGCCGCCTTTCTGCGTAATTGCTCTGAAAGGACAATTGCAAGAACCAGCAGGGCGCCTGCAAACCCGAGCAGTGCCGTAATGTTTTTTCCGGTTTCCGGTCCGAAGTAGCGCATGCCCTCCCCTATCAGTCCAAGCCCGACAAGGTACAGTCCGACAATAAACAGACTGAGGGATTTCAGGATGATCCCCCTTGAGACGGAAATCTCGACATCCATTACGTTATGCCGCAGCAGGGAAAACCCTATCAAGAGGAGCGAAATCAGGATCACCCATGTTCTTGCAGGCAGAAGGCTCAGGTTTACGGCATGGTAAAGGAGCGCATGGCTGTAATAAAATATGTTCACTGCAATGATGGAGCCTGTGCCGATCAGGGTATATTTAATGTTCCACCGGTTCACCCCCGAGGAGCTCTTCAGGGTTGCCTCAAGATTTATAATCGAGGCCACTGAATAAAAAAGAAGGATAATGTAGAATATGTATCCCGTCCTGCCCAGAAAGAGTATTCCTTCCCCTGCAACTTCCGCTGGAGAGAAAAAATCCTCTATGGGCGCTGCAACTGAGAATATCAGGAACACGGGCGACAGAAAGATAAGAAACCTCGATACCCTGCCGGCGGCGGCCCGGTAGTCGGTCCTTGCAAAGCTCAGGGTGAACAGGAGCCAGGAGAAAGCAGCAAATGCCTGGCTTGCAAGGAGAACTCTCTCCCACAGCACGACAGATTCAGGCCTCAACGCGCTCATTGAATCGCCTGATATCACAAAGGCGGTTGACAGCAGGCTTACAAAGAACGCCACATTGGAGAAACGTCTGTGCCTTCTGAAAATAACCGCAAAGGCGGTCAGCCCTGCTATTATAATTGTGATTACCGAAATCACCGGTATAACCATTTCATTTTCCTTCAATCCTCGTAACATACCGCCCGTAGGCATGGGAAGCACCGTGTTGATGCAACATCGGGGCCGGGAGTTTCAGAAGAAATCCGCTGTCAACCCGTAAAAATGCTGTACCGACCGTCATGTCCCCTTATTTATTTTGCGTTGCCTCAGTGGCATAAAAATACCGCCGGCGGGCAGGACGGCCTGCCGGAAAAGGTTTATCTGATCCGTACCGACGGGTTGCCGACTGTCACTTCACCGATGCAGACAGCGTACTCCATGCCCCCCTTTTTCAGTTTTTCCGTAAGAGGCTCAGCCTCGGAATTTTTGACCGCAATGAGAAGCCCCCCCGATGTCTGCGGGTCGAACAACAACTCTTCCTCTTCTGCGGATATCTGCGCATCTATCTTCAGAGATCCCTCGGACAGTTTCCTGTTGGGCCTGTTGCTGCCCGTGGTTTCACCCCTGCGATACATCATGAGTGCATTCGGCAGGACAGGAAGCCTTTCAAGATACAGGTCTATCCGCATTCCACTGCCTCTCGCCATTTCAAGGGCATGTCCGGCGATACCAAAGCCGGTCACATCGGTACATGCATGAATCTCAAAATCCAGCGCCGTCTCAATTGCCTTTCCATTAAGGGATGCTATAAGGGGGAGGAAGGGCTCCAGTTCATTAAAAGGGAGTTTTCCGGAACGGCATGCATTGAAAAGCACCCCCGTACCGAGGGGTTTTGTGAGAATGAGGGCATCTCCCTCCCGGGCGCAGCAATTGGTAAGGATGCCTTCCGGGTGGACCACGCCTGTCACTGCAAGGCCGTACTTGGGTTCATTGTCATCCACCGAATGCCCCCCTGCCATTGAGGCGCCTGCCTCCATGACCTTATCGTTTCCACCGCGGAGAATCTCTTTTAAATATCCCATGTCGAGCCTCTTTGTTGGAAACATCACCAGATTAAGGGCGGTGACAGGCCTGCCGCCCATGGCATAGACATCCGAGAGTGCATTGGCAGCGGCGATCTGCCCGAACCAGTAAGGGTCATCCACCGGG
>WFVK01000193.1 GCA_015491705.1 Nitrospirota bacterium
GCGTCAGATGTGTATAAGAGACAGTCCTACCGGCGGATATTCCGTGTGGTCTTTGTGCTGTTTTCCCTCTATCTCCTGAGGGATGCATTCTTCCGCTGGGACGGCTTCAGTTTTTACGCATCGTTTGCCGAATTTCTGCCGAGTGTAGCCCTCGTGACAATGCTGTGGACGGTTGCGGCGGGCTTAACAGCACTTTTGATCTGGATGCCGGCCGTGGCGCTTCAATGGATCAATATACGCACCGGATGGAAGGTGAAGGGAGATCACTGGCTGTTATTCCTGTGTATTTTTTTATTGCTGGGATTCACGGCCCAGGCAGGTAAACGCTTTATATGGCCGGATACACATACACCCGTCTTTTTGAAAATCCTGTTGCTGTCGGCCATTGCCCTGACAGCGGTATTCATTACATGGGTGTTACGTAACTCTCTTCATAAAACCGGGCGCTGGATGGAAATTGTCCAGCAGCGGATTACGCCCCTCGTGTGGTTGTTCGGCGCCTGGTTTGTATTGTCGGTACTGCTTGTGGCCTGGCACATGCGGGCTAACCAGCCCGGTACGACCGCGGTGCAGGAAAATCTCCGGCCTCCCGCCGCCGGCATGAAACAGCCGAATATTATCCTGCTCACCTTTGACACACTGACCGCGAGGGACATGTCTGTATACGGATATGACAGGCCCACAACCCCGTTTATAAGCGAATGGGCAAAGACGGCGTCATTGTTTACAATGGTGCAGGCTGAAAGCAATTTCACCACACCGACCACTGCCAGCCTTATGACCGGCAAAAGGGTCTGGACGCACCGCACCTACCATCTCCTGGGGTCCAGGCCCCTTGGAAGCGATATTGAAAGCCTTCCGTTCCTGTTGAAAAATAACGGTTACTTCAATATGGCCTTTGTAGTGAACACCGCGGCCTCGGTTGGAGCACTGGGCGTCACCGGCAGCTTTGAGACAGCCCCGCTTTCAACGGAATTTCGCATCAATGTCACCCCTCGTGATTTTATCGACAGCCGGCTTTACCGCCTGTTCGGCGGGAAAATCAGATTATACGACTGGATTATAAAAGAAGATTTCTTCATGGGGAAATTAGTGGACATGTTTTCCCCGGCTGTATTCAGTACAAGGGTTCCACCATGGAAAGCCTTTGATGCCTTCCGGAAAGCCCTTGATAAATATCCCCCCAAACCTTTTTTTGCATGGATTCATGTTGTGCCGCCCCATTACCCTTACCTGCCGCCACGGCCGTATATGGGGATGATTGATTCTTCACCCGGCTTAAGGAATTTTAAATCTCAGGAGAATGCGCGGGTGAAGATAGGTATTGACAAGGTTTTCAATAAAGGACTGCAACCGCTCGTTTACACCATGAGGGCACGCTATGACGAATTCATAAGGTATTGCGACAGTCAGTTTAAGAATTTTCTCGGACTGTTGAGGGAGAGAGATTTACTTAAAAACACAGTGATTGTTTTCTCTTCGGACCACGGCGAGAGCTTTGAACATAACCTGCTGGGGCACAGCGGGCCGCATCTGTATGAACAGTTGACGCATATCCCGCTTATCATCAGGGAACCCGGACAGACGGAAGGGCGGGTTATCAGCGAACTTGTCGAGCAGATAGACATCCCGGCCACCATACTGGATTTGGCCGGCATACCGGTACCCCGGTGGATGGAGGGGCGCTCACTGGTGCCGCTCATGCGCGGAGAGAAGATTCCGCCGAGACCCGCCTTCTCGATGAATCTCGAGACCAACCGCAGCCGCGGTGGCTATCCCATAACCAGGGGCACCATAGCCGTATGGGATGGCGACTACAAGCTGATATACTATCTGAAGAAGCAAAAGGCCCTGCTCTTCAACCTCAGGGAAGACCCCGATGAGCTGAACAACCTGTTTGACAGGGAGCCGGAAACAGGGCGGCGCCTTCTTGCGCTGGTTAAGGAGAATCTGAAAAAGGCAAATGAGAAAATCACAGGTGGAGAGTAAACCGGCCCTTATTTGTCATAATGGCACTTGCGGCACAACTGAATCGCCTCCTGCAC
>WFVK01000194.1 GCA_015491705.1 Nitrospirota bacterium
GAGTAATTTCCTTCGCCTTATAACCCTTGAACCCTGAACCGGCTAACCCCTGAACCTCAAACAGGGTTTTACGGCGGGCTCTCCAGCCGGTTTATGCAACGTTAAGGTAAAGACGGTAAATTTGAATGACGGATTACTGGATAACTCCCCGCGGCCCCTCTTAACATAAGAGGGGAGGGGGGTATTTTCGTGGAATGCTCTGCCCTGCGTTTTTTCAGCGGTAATCCTCTCTTGCCGGATAGCAGGCATCAACCGCCTTCGCGGGTTTATCAAAAACCCTGAAAAAGCCCACCTTCCGTCCCTCGGTTCCGTTTATGCAATTAAGAGCTGAATTTTATAGCATTCAACGGTCAATGATGCGGCACAAAGCCGTATTGCCTGTATATCTCCTGTGCCTCCGGTGATCTGATGAAGTTCAGGAACTTCTCTGCATTGCCGGGGTTGGGGGCATCTGCGAGCCGGGCTATAAAGTAATTGACTCTGTCCCTCTGGTCGAGCTCTTCACCGGGCTCAACAGCCTCCACCCTGAGACCCTCATTCTTCGCATTGAGCACCTCTGTGGCCCAGACAGGGCCGGCGTCGGCCAGGCCGTCCTGTATCCGCCGGGGGGTCTCCCTGTGGTGCACAGTTGTGAAGACGGTCGTGCCGTCCGCTTTTTTCTGTTCCAGTATCTTCCTGACAAGCTCATCGCCGCCCGCCTTTCTATACATGACCGTGATATAACGCGCAATGTCCTCGAGGTGCCCCGGCTGTGAAACCCTTATACCGTCACGGCCGAGGTCATTGACCGAGCTGATATTGCACGGGTTTCCTTCGGACACCATCAGGACCAGCCTGTTGTGCAGGTAGATGAAATATTCACTTACGCGGCCTTTCATGGAAAGCTCCTTCATCGCCTCTTCGGTAACCGATGTATAGATGTCCGGCACTGCATCAATCACCCTGTCCTGGAAAACAGCGCCGCCTGCGAGTATCTGCCTCAACTCCAGTCCGGGCGGGAGGGTCTCATAGAAAATCCTCTTTACGTCAGGGTATATCTGCCGGAATTTCGACAGGAGGTCATCCATAACCATGAACTGGTTGCCGGCCATAAAAAGGACAAGGTCGGCACTGTCGATATACTGTATGTTGTGGATGTCGTCACCGCGGGAGGAAGGGATTTCAGGCATGCTGCCGTCTCTGTCTTTCATAAATCAATGCACTCCTGCAACAAGTGGAAAGATATTTCCATCCCGCCGGATACCTCCCTGCACATGACGGAAAGAAAACCACCGCAATGCCGGTCCGGCTATACAGGGAAGGGGATCACAAGAGCCCCGGAATCGAAGATTTGACCAGGTCGAGCAGAACCGACGGAAACACCCCTATAACGAGTATCATCACTGCGGTGACCGCAAGCACGAAATTCATGGACGGCGAGGTGGTGAGGGCCACTTCTTCCCTCGGGTCCCTCATGTACATGTACATTACAACCCTGAGATAGAAGAATGCCGAGATCACGCTGAACACGACCGCTATGACCGCCAGGTATGTATAGCCCGCGTTAATCACCTCCATGAACACGTAGAACTTTCCTATAAACCCGGCAGTGGGCGGAATGCCGGTCAGGGCGAACATGAACACGAGCATCAGCGCGGAGGCCACGGGATGGCTCTTTGCAAGGCCCATGTAGTCATCAAGGTTCTCGCCCTGAAAGCCTTCCCTCCGGAGCATTATCACCACTGCAAAGGCGCCGATGTTCATGATTGCGTATATCATTAAGTAATTGGCGGTGCTCGCAAGCCCTCCCGGGGTGCCTGCTATTATCCCGAGGAGCATGTATCCCGCGTGGGCGATTGAACTGTAGGCGAGCATCCTCTTTATGTTCGTCTGCGCAAGGGCGATGATGCTTCCGGTCGCCATGGTAATAATGGCCAGCGGTATCAGGATGCTGTCCCACTGTACCTGCATGGCCCCGAATGCGCTGAACAGGACCCGCCCCAGGACGGCAAATCCCGCAGCCTTCGGCCCCACCGACATAAACGCCGTAACAGAGGTCGGCGCGCCTTCATACACGTCGGGCGCCCACATGTGAAACGGCGCCAGGGCGATCTTGAATCCAAAGGCCACGATCATGAATATCAAACCTAAGAACACCATCGGGTTGCCGGTGATATTCAGCGCCTGCAGGGAGGCGGCGATATCCTTGAGATTCGTGGTGCCTGTCAGCCCGTATGTAAGGGAAATACCGTAGAGGAAAAACGCCGAGGAAAAGGCCCCGAGGAAAAAATATTTCAGCGCGGCCTCGTTTGAGCGCGGCTGTTTTCTCATCATGCCCGCAAGTATGTAAGTGGAGAGGGCCATCAGTTCAAGGCCGAGATAAAGGACTATCAGGTCCGAGGCCGAGGCCATGATCATCATGCCTGTCGTGGCAAAGATCAGGAGCGCATAGTATTCTCCGAAGGACGCCTTCTCTATCACCATGTACCTGAGTGAAATGCAGATCGTGAGGATGACATTGAGATAAAATATCAGCCTGAAGAAGTTGGAGTATCCATCCAGCACGAACATGTCCGAAAATACGGCCTGCGGTTCGCTGAAGCCGTAAAGCTTCAGGGTGCCGTAGAGGGCCACAAGAGTGCCGGCGATGCCGACACCAGCGACAACCTCCTTCTTTTTCACGATAAGATCAAGCAGCATCAGTATTAAGGCGGTGCATATCATGGTGAGTTCGGGTACAAGAGGCCGTATGCTGAGTAAACTAAATCCGCTTGACATATCCATCAGAAAATCTCCCTTATATATTCTGCTATCAGGCTTTCCTGGCCTGCATAGGCAGTCTGGTTCACCTGTTCAATCAAGTGCTGCACCGATGCGTGCATATAGCTCAAAAAGGCGTTGGGGTAAAACCCTATCCAGAATATGAATACAATCAATGGAATCAGCGTGAGAACCTCCCTCGCGTTCAGATCCCACACGGGATGGTGCCCGCCCGGTGTCTCATAATCAGGGTTTGCCTTTTCAAAGAATATATTCTGGTAAAGCCTCAGCATGTAGCCGGCCCCGAGTATGATTCCGGTGGCTGCAAACACGCCAAGGAGTTTCTTTGCCTTGAACGCGGAGAATATTATCAGGAACTCCCCGATGAAGCCGTTCGTGCTCGGCAGTCCTATCGAGGCCAGGGTAAGGATTATGAAAAAGCCCGCATACCACGGCACGAGCCTGGCAAAGCCGCCGTAATCCGCTATCACCCTCGTATGCGTCCTCTCGTAAATCATCCCTATCATGAGGAACATTGCGCCGGTGACTATGCCATGGTTCAGCATCTGCAGTATGCCGCCCTCAAGCCCCTGTGTGTTGAGCGCAAAGATGCCCAGTGTGACGAAGCCCATGTGGCTGACACTAGAGTACGCTATCAGTCGCTTGAAATCCTTCTGGGCAAAGCAGACAAGCGCGCCGTAGATGATCGCGACAATGGAGAGTATCAGCACCGGCCACATGAAAAACCTTGTTGCATCCGGCAGCATGGGCATGGAGAACCTCAGGAATCCGTAAGCGCCCATCTTGATCAGGACACCCGCCAGTATGACACTGCCGGCGGTAGGCGCCTCTGTATGGGCGTCCGGAAGCCACGTATGCACAGGGAACATCGGGACCTTGACGGCGAATGCAGCAAAGAACGCTATAAACAGCCAGTACTGGAGCGTCACCGGGTACTGCATGCTGCTCAGCGCCAGGATATCAAGGGTCCTGCCGCCGTAGAAATACAGGACGACTATGCCGACAAGCATCAGCACGCTTCCGACCAGCGTATACAGGAAAAACTTTATTGCGGCATAGACCCTGTTCTGGCCGCCCCATACGCCTATGAGGAGGAACATGGGGATCAGCATGGCCTCCCAGAACAGGTAGAACAGGAAGAAATCCAGCGCAACGAACACGCCCAGCATCCCCGCCTCCATCGTGAGAATGGCTATATGGAATTCTTTTATCTTTGTCTCGACGGCCCTCCAGGAGACAAGGACACAGAGTATGCTGAGAATGGTCGTGAGAAAGATAAACAGTATGCTGATGCCGTCTATGCCTATGAAATAGTTTATCCCCCAGGACGGAATCCATTCGTACCTCTCCACAAACTGCATCTTGTATGTGCCCTTGTCAAAGTTGCTCAGCAGGGGCAGGGAGATGACAAATGTGGCTGCCGTCACGCCAAGGGAAGTCCATCTTATAACATCCGCCCTCTTCAGGAACAGCAGTACCACCGCACCTATAAGGGGCAGGAACACGGTCCAGCTCAGTATCGGGTAATCAAGGCTGTTTAATATTATATTTTCCATTATCCGGTTTTGTTTTATTCTGATTCAAGTATAAAACGATTGTTAACGGGTTGAGTCGGCCTGTTGTTGTGACCTCCTATTACTGCCTCGAACTTCCTGATCTGCGCCTCCGAGACCTCGACGGGAGTCTCCAGCACACTCCAGTTGACACCTTCGCTGCACGGCGGTGTGGTGAGGGAACCGTAGAAATGATAGTAATCTTTTTCGTCGGGCAGCAGGTCAGCGGCGTTTATGGATATGGAGTCCACCGTCTTTTCCTCGTTTACGACCGGGGAGATGTTGTCCCAGATTTTCTGTATGATCTCGTTGGCCCTGCCCTCTTTCATAAATACACCCACTACAGCGAGCTGGTTGTTCCTGTTTTTATGAACGAGGTGCATCTCCATGCTGTAATGTTTGCCTCCCACGGTATTTTCGCTCGGCGCATGAAAGTGGAACTGGAGGAGTTCGTATTTTTCACCGTCTACTGTTATGGAACTTCCGGGCAGGTAGTTGACCTGTACGGTATGCCCGTTGTTGACCACCTTCAGCGGTGTTGCCTTATAGGAGAAGACGATATCTTCCAGTTTCGCTTTATAAGTCTTGCTGATATCCACAGGCGACTGGGATTTGCCTTTTTCGCACATGGCAAAATCGTGTGAAAGCTTACCCCAGTGTTCCGGGCCGTTTTCCCCTGTATACCCCCAGAGGCCGTGCGTGGCCCCGGCCATAGGTGCAAACGACACTAGTAACAGTGCTGCTGACAGAACAAAAAAACATACTTTCCTCATCATAATTCCTCCTTCTGAAATAATATTGATTTGGCAAAATAAATTATATATAAATTCACTTTATAATCAGCGCCCGCATCACTTCAGAAAAATCCAGAATCCGATTATAAACACGGCTCCCAGCACCATGGCAAGGCCGTATGTGGAGAGAAGGCCGGTCTGTATGGCCCTGAACCTCCTGCTGAATGCCCCGATCAGTGCCGGCACGCCGTTTACAATACCCTCTATTATCTTCGCATCAAAGAAACCGAGTATTATCCTGTCCGATGCCTTAAGCGTCGGCTGGACAATAGTCTTGCTGTACAGTTCATCCACCCAGTATTTGTTATACAGGAGCCTGTACACCGGCTGGAACATGGCGCCCAGCTTCCCCGGGAGGTCGGTCTTCCTGATATACATGATATATGCTATCAGTATTCCCGCCAGGGCGACCGTAATGGAGATTCCCATCACCGCCAGTTCTTCGGCATGAGAGCCCTCCCCTGCCGGATGCCCGAGCACGGGCGCAAGAAATTCCCCGATCTTGTCGGCGTGTTCCATGAAGATCGGCGGAATACCCACCCAGCCTGCCGCCACGGCTCCGACTGCAAGAAACATCAGCGGCACGGTCATCACAGGGGGCGACTCATGGAGATGGTGCTCCTGTTCACGGGTTCCGCGGAACTTGCCGTGGAACGTCAGGTATATCAGCCTGAATGAATAAAACGCGGTCAAAAGGGCCGCTCCGGCGGCAAGGAACCAGAGGAACCTGCCCAGTCCTCCGCTCAGATACGCCCTCCACAGGATCTCGTCCTTGCTGAAGAAGCCGGCAAATCCGGGTATGCCGGAGATGCTCAGCGAGGCGAGAATAAATACCCAGTACGTAATGGGCATGTATTTCTTCAGCCCGCCCATCTTCTGCATATTCTGCTCATCATGCAGTGCATGGATAACGCTTCCCGCGCCGAGGAAGAGCAGTGCCTTGAAGTAGGCGTGTGTATACAGGTGAAAGATTCCCGCTGTATAGGCCCCCACCCCGAGCGCAAGGAACATATAACCTAACTGGCTCACCGTGGAGTACGCTATGACCCGCTTGATATCATTCTGCACAAGCGCAATGGTGGCCGCAAAAAGTGCGGTCACGCCTCCAACAACCGCAACCGTGGCCATTGCCGAGGCGGACAGGTTAAACAGCGGGTTGCTGCGGGCCACCATGAACACGCCCGCCGTCACCATGGTCGCGGCGTGTATCAGTGCGGAAACCGGAGTCGGGCCTTCCATTGCATCCGGCAGCCAGACATGAAGCGGCAACTGCGCTGATTTGCCCACAGCGCCGCAGAAGAGCAGGAGGCATATAACGGTAATGGTATCGAACTGGTAACCAAGGATATTAATGGTCTGACCCGCGACGGTGCCTGCACTGTCAAAGACCTTCACATATTCAAGACTGCCGAATGTGAGGAAGATCAGAATCACGCCGAGGCCGAAACCGAAGTCTCCGAACCTGTTGACTATAAACGCCTTCTTGCCCGCGTCCGCCGCGGACTTCTTGTGGAACCAGAAGCCTATCAGAAAGTAGGAACACAGGCCCACGGCCTCCCAGCCGAAATAGAGGAGCAGATAATTGTTGGCCATCACGAGGATAAGCATTGAAAAGACAAACAGGCTCAGATATGCAAAGAAGCGGTAGTAACCCCCGTCGCCGTGCATGTATCCTATGGAATAAATAAAGATAAGGGTGCTGATGGATGTAACCACCATCAGCATTACGGCGGTGAGCTGGTCAATGAGAAACCCCATTGACACATTGAAATCACCCGAGACTATCCAGCTGTAGATATTTATATTTATGACCTTTCCGCCCAGGACATCCATGAACGCGCTGACGGCAAGGATGAAAGAGGCGAACACGGCCGGCACCGCAATCCAGTGGGCCTTGTCCTTTATGTGATTGCGCCCGAACAGGATGGTTATGACAAATGCAATAAACGGCAGTAACGGTATTAATATATATTTCACCATGTCTTATCCTTCACTGACTCATCCTTTCAGGAGGTTGATCTCGTCCACCTTGATGGTGGGGTTGTTCTTGTAATACGCGATTATTATGGCAAGGCCTATGGCCGCCTCCGCCGCCGCCACTGCAATCACAAAAAAGACAAGCACCTGTCCCCTCATGGACTGCAGGTAATGGCTGTATGCTACCAGGCTTATATTGACGGAATTCAGCATCAGTTCAACAGACATGAATATCATGATCAGGTTGCGTCTCGTAAAA
Source organism: Nitrospirota bacterium (assembly GCA_015491705.1). Lineage (GTDB taxonomy): Bacteria > Nitrospirota > Thermodesulfovibrionia > UBA6902 > UBA6902 > JAADFS01. The sequence goes on from WFVK01000194.1 coordinate 7,344, forward strand.
AAACCCACAACACCGATGCTGAAAACCACCGCGCTCAGAATTATGTACCAGCTTAAAGGAACCATCTCACCCTATCCTCTTCTTTGCAAGCACCACCGCGCCTACGATAGCCACAAGCAGCACAAGCGAGGCTATCTCAAACGGCAGGAGATACTTTGTATACATGACCTTTCCGATCGTCATTATGCCGCCTTCGGACCTTATGGCCTCTATCGAGTATTTCCCGAGCGGCGGGAGCACGGTTATCCCGGCGACGACAGCCACCACCAGCGCGGCGAATATCGCCCCTACCGCCGCTCCAATGACCCAGTGTTGCTGCACCTTCCGGACCGTCAGCTCTTTTTTCAGGTTGAGCAGCATGATAACGAATAAGAACAGCACGAGTATGGCCCCTGCATACACGATTATCTGTATGGCGGCCAGAAACTCCGCATTCAGAAAGAGATAAAGCCCCGCGATATGTACAAAGAGGACCAGCATCCACAGGACGCCGTGGACCGGATTCCTCCTCGTTATCATAACAACTGATAACAATGTTATCATGCCTGCAAAATATGCAAAAAACCACTGTGGTGCCGTCATGTCGCCTTTTTTCCCTCCGCGTGATGATGCCGCCCTGCCGCAGGAACACCGAAGTCCTCTGATTTGGGCCTCCAGAATTTTTCCAGGTACTCCCTTCCCTTTGAGTTCGCCATGTATTTATCCCAGTTCTGCAGCAAGCGATCTTTTGTATAATACAGCTCTTCCCGGCTGTAGCCGGAATACTCGAAATGGTCCGTCAGGACTATCGCGCCGTAGGGGCATGCCTCCACACAAAATGCACAGTAGACACATCTAAGCACCTCTACCTCGTACCTGTCCACCACCTTTTTGTGGTCGTCATCCTCGCTGGTATAAATATGTATGCACTGCGAGGGACACATTGCAGCGCATAATCCGCACCCCACGCATTTTTCCCTGCCCGTCTCCGGGTCCCTTACAAGAGCGTGAAGCCCTCTCGATCCGGGGAAGGGCTCCCTCCTCTCCGTGGGGTACTGCCTTGTCACCGACGGTGAAAAGAAATGCCGGAGTGTAAGGGCAAGGCCCTTCAGGATTTCAATGAAAAACACCTTTTTAATGAATTCGTTGGCAGTCATCGTCTTTTCAGGTTAATTCCCGGTTTAAAAGTTTCATAGTATCTTGATCAGTCCGGTAAAAATTATATTCGCCAGGGCCAGCGGGATAAAGAGCTTCCACCCGAGGCTCATCAACTGGTCATACCTGTATCTCGGCAGTGTCGCCCTCACCCAGAAATAGAAAAATATGAACCCGTATACCTTGAGCAGGAACCATACAATACCCGGAACACGGGCGAATATCCAGAAATCGGGACCGCTCCAGCCGCCCAGAAAGCAGATGACAGCCAGCGCGGACATAATGAACATGCCTGCATATTCCGCCATAAAGAACAGGCCGAAACGTATGCCGCTGTATTCCGTGGCATAACCCGCGACGAGCTCGGTCTCAGCCTCGGGCAGGTCAAACGGCGCCCTGTTGGTCTCGGCCAGCGCAGCCATGAGAAAAACAAAGAACGCAACGATCTGCGGCAGGATGAACCAGTGCTCTGACTGGGCCTTTACAATATCCGAGAGATTTGCGCTGCCCGCCATCATCATGACACCCACGAGGCTCAGGCCCATTGCAATCTCATAGCTTATAACCTGGGCCGATGATCTCAGGCCGCCCAGGAAAGAATACTTGGAATTGGATGCCCAGCCGGCAAGTATTACACTGTACGACCCCACTGACGAAAGCGCAAGGATGTAGAGTATTCCTATATCAAGGTCTGCAATCGAAAAACCCTCCCACATGGGGATGACCGCAAGGGAGCCGAGCGCTGCAAGCAGCCCGATGATGGGCGCTATGTAGAAAATGGGCTTGTCCGCGCTTGAAGGTATGATATCTTCCTTGAAGAACAGCTTGATCCCGTCGGCTATAGGCTGCAGCAGGCCGTGCCAGCCGACCCTCATGGGACCGAGCCTCGCCTGCATGTGGCCTATCACCTTGCGCTCAAAATACACCACATATGCTACATGCAGCATTAGCACATTGACCACGATAAAGACCTTGATAAATATCCAGAGCCATTCCGGCATATTCAACCCCTACCCTCTATTTTTTCTATTTTCACTTCGCATCCCTCTGTACCGGGAGCCTTTGTAACCGTATCAATACTGAAGTTCATCAGGTCGTACACGCCGCTGCCCGGAAAATTACCGCTCAGGAACACCCTGTTGTCCCTGATGGTACCGTCAATGGACACCGGCGCCTCGCAGGAGCCTGCCGAAGTGGACAGCCTGACCCTGTCACCTTCTTTTAACCCGAGCCTTGCCGCACCGGCCTCCCCCATCCTCACGGCCGCCTCCGGACATATCTTCATAAGCGCCCGTGATCTCCTTGAAAGCGTGCCCGAGTGAAACAGCGGCTTGTCAACGGCAAGATAAAAATCCGCATTATAGTCCCTTGCAGCATCCACTATTGCGGGCACCTCGTACATCTCTCCCCTGAGGGGCTCCCCGTTATAAGGCCACAGCGCATCTCCCGCGGCTATCTCTTCGTAAGTCAGGTCACGGTGCAGGGGGGAGACCCTTGCCAGTTCACGCATGACATCCTCTGATTCGGAATAATTCGCCGGAACCCCCATCTTGCGGGAAAGCTCTGAAAGGATCCGCCAGTCCTCCATGCCGGAGGATGTCTCCACAGCCTTTCTCAGCAGTTGGATCCTGCGTTCAAGATTGGTATATGTACCGGCTTTCTCCGTCCATCCGAGTGCGGGAAGCACCACATCGGCCATCTCCGCGGTCTCGGAAAGGAATATATCCTGGACAACGAGGAAATCAAGTGCCCCCAGTGCTTCTTTGACAATGGAGCCGCCCGGGATATTGCGTACAGGATTGTCTCCCATTACATACAGCGCCTTGATACTCCTGTTCCTTGCGCCTTCAATAATCTCCATCAGGGTCAGGCCCTCGCTGTCGGGGACGGAGGCCTTCCATACCGCCTCAAATTTGCCCCTGAAGTCCGGAACATTAACCGGCCTTCCACCCGGGAGCATGTCCGGCACACAGCCTGTATCAATAAGCCCCTGCTCATTGGGCCTGCCCGACAGCAGGTAAAGCCTTGCCTCAAGCAGGTAGGTGAGTCCCGCCACCGCGAACAATGCCCTGTGACCGTCCGAGCGCTGGACTATGTCCATGCCAAGGACAATGGAGGTGGATGCGCTCTTCAGCAGTGTTTTCACCGTCTCATCAATACCCTCAATGCCGGTCTTCTTTCCGGATATCCTGCCGGAAAGCTCCCTGAGTCCTTTATCCACATAGGGCATATCACCCCGCACACCCCTGTCGCTGAAGACACCTGTCAGGATCTCCTCAATGACCTCGGCCTCCCTGAATACGCGGGGGATCACCTGCAGGGTATGAAACTTCTCGAGTCCCTTTGCATAGCCGATGACGATCACATCGGCCCCGCGCCTTGCAGCCTCTCTTATGGAAAGGCCGAGCACGGGGTTCACCGCCGCGGGATCATCGCCAAGGACCAGGATTGTCTCTGAATTTTTAAGCCCGTCCAGGAGATTGGCCGTTATCCCCTGTCCGAGCAGGCCCTCAAAGTATTTCTGTGCCGCCGCGAAACCGGTCCTTGAAAGAGAGTCTATGTTATTCGTGCCGCATGCGGTTCTCATAAATCTCTGAAACACGTAATTATCCTCGTTTGTGCATCTCGGCGATGCAATGCCCGCAATGGAGGCGCCGCCTTCGGCGTTTTTGACCGCGCTCAGTTTTGCGGCGACAACATCAAGGGCTTCGCTCCACGTGGCCTGCTGGAGCGTGCCGTTCTTCCTGACGAGCGGTGTCCTGAGCCTGTCCTCGCTGTGTATGTATTCATAGCCGAAGCGGCCCCTTGAACATAGAAGCCCCCTGTTCACCCCTGAGCCCATGCGGGGGATTACACGCTTGATGGACTCGTCCCTCACCTGAACAACGAGCGAGCATCCGACACCACAGTACGAGCACACGGTCTCCACTTCCTTATCTATCTGCCACGGCCTGAAGCTGTGAATATACAGGCGGCTCAGGATGGCGCCCACAGGGCACACCGTGAGGCAGTTGCCGCAATACTCGCAGTTGAACGACTCTGACGAGAAGGGCTCAACCCTCGAGCGGTTCCCCCTTCCTATGACGTTTATGGCCGAGGCGCCCTGCACGTCATTGCACATCCTTACACACCTCGTGCATACAACGCACCTCTCCATATTCCTTGCAAGGATGTGATCTTTGTGGCTCTCGGGGACCTTCCTCTTTTCCTCGGTGTACCTGCCCGTGGTAGGCCCGTACTTGTTGACAAGGTCCTGCAGCTCGCATTCCCCTGCCTTGTCACAGTAAGGGCAGTCAAGCGGATGGTTTATGAGCAGGAATTCCAGTATGCCGCGGCGGGTCCTTGATATCTCCTCGGACTCCGTTGTTACGACCATGCCGTCCGCAGCCATCAGTGTGCAGGCATTCTGCAGTTTCGGCATCCTCTCCACCTCTACCACGCAGAGCCTGCATCCGCCGTAGGGTTTCAGCGCCTCGTGATGGCACAGTGTCGGTATCTTGATGCCGGCCTTTTTGGCGGCGTCAAGCACGGACATCGGCTTGTCCAGCGTAATTTCCCTTTCGTTTATAGTCAGAGTTATCATAAGTCGGTTACGGTCTCGGGACTGCGGGCTGCGGGTCTTTCCGTTTTACCCGTAACACTCAGTCCGTAACATTTATCAATTCCTGAATTTACACTGTTTATCCCTGATATGCTCCTCAAATTCATTCCTGAAGTGCCTTATCATTCCGGTGACCACGCCTGCTGCCCCGTCCCCGAGGGGGCAGAATGTCCTGCCGGACATGACCCCTGCCACATCGGAAAGGAGTTCGATGTCTCCTTCCCTTCCCTTTCCGTGTTCTATACGCTCCAGTATCTTCCTGAGCCAGTCCGTGCCTTCCCTGCACGGGGTGCACTTTCCGCAGGATTCGTGCTCAAAAAATTTCATGGCCCTGTAAGTCACCCTCACCATGCACACCGATTCATCCATGACTATCACCGCGCCGGAGCCGAGCATGCTGCCGGCCTTGGGCATTGCCACGAAATCCATGGCACAGTCTATGCCGTCGGCAGGGAGAACCGGGGTGGAGATGCCGCCGGGTATCACCGCCTTCAGCTTGCCGTTGTTTTTGATCCCGCCGGCGTGTTTATAGATGATGTCCCTGAGGCTCGTGCCCATGGGAAGCTCGTATACCCCCGGCTTTTCAACAAAACCGCTTACGCAGTAAAGCTTGGGGCCGGGACAGTCGCTGCTGCCTATCGCTGAATATGCCTCTCCGCCGATCTCGACGATATAAGGAATATTGGCAAGGGTCTCGACATTATTGACAATCGTGGGCATGCTCCATGCACCCACATTCACCGGAAAAGGCGGCTTGGTCCTGGGCTGGCCTTTCCTGCCCTCGATCGACTCAATAAGGGCCGTCTCCTCGCCGCAGATGTATGCCCCCGCCCCCTGATGCACGGAAAGCCTGAACCTTATCCCTTTGCCGAGGATATCGTCCCCGAGAAATTTTTCCCTGTATGCCTGTTCTATAGCCGCCTCAAGAATATCCTTTGCAGCAGGGTATTCGCCCCTCAGGTAGATATAACCGTATTCAGCGCCCAGGGCATATCCCGATATAACCATGCCTTCTATCAGCAGGTGGGGATTCTTCTCCAGTATGGGCCGGTCCTTGAAGGTTCCGGGCTCGCCCTCGTCCGCGTTGCATATCAGGTACTTCGGAAATTTCGGATCAGCCATGGCGAAATTCCATTTCATGGCCGTGGGGAACCCTGCTCCGCCGCGCCCCCTGATACCCGATTTCTTAACCTCCTCCACTATATCCCGGGGCTCCATCTGCACGGCCTTGGCCAGGCTCCGGTATCCGCCGGCCTTCCGGTATTCGCTGATGTCAGCGGAATCGGGATTGTCTGTGTTCTTTAATAAAACCTTTTCCATAATTTTAATGTGGGGGCACGGCGCGCCGTGCCCCCATTGTTTATTTATAGTTCTCCAGTATCTCTTCTATCCTCTTTTCCGAGAGGTTGTCATAAAAGTCCGTATTGACCAGCATGGCCGGCGCCGTGCCGCACGCCCCTATGCACTCCATTATCACAAGGGAAAATCTCCCGTCCCCGCTCGTGCCGTTGGCAGGCACGCCGTATCTTGTTTCCAGGAAATCCACGAGTCTTTCGGCTCCGAGTATCATGCATGAAATATTGGTGCACAACTGTATCACATGCCGCCCCGCGGGCCTGTGCTTATACATCGAGTAAAAAGAGGCCGTTCCCCTCACCACCGCCTCGGGCAGATTGAGCGACCGTGCCACACACGTCATGGCCTCCTGGCTCAGCCAGCCGAACTCCCGCTGCGCAATGTACAGGGAAGGCAGCAGCGCACTCCTGCGGTCCGGGTACTTCGCCTTTATTCCCTCGATCTCTTTCAGTACAGTATCGTTAAACATTTTTTAGCTTATAGCCAATAGCTGACAGCTATCAGCTTTTTATCTGTCACACTCTCCCAGCACAATATCGATACTTCCGATGTTTGCGATTACGTCTGCAACCAGCTCGCCCTCGCATATTGCGGGCAACGCCGAAACATGCACAAAGGACGGGGATCTTATCCTCATCCTGTACGGCCTTCCTGTTCCGTCACTGACGAAAAAGAATCCCAGCTCTCCCTTGGGGACCTCGGTAGCAACATAAAGCTCGCCCTCCGGAGCGGTCTGGGGCCCCTTTGTTATAAGCACAAAGTGGTGTATAAGGTGCTCCATGTCCGCAAGCACCCTGTCCTTCGCGGGCAGGGTGAATTTGGGCGCATCAGCCATTATGGGCCCTTTGGGTATCTGTTCGATACACTGCCTGATAATTGAATTGGACTCGCGGAACTCCTCCATCCTCACGCGGTAACGGTCGTATATGTCCCCGTTTTTCCCTATGCACACCTGCCATTTAACCTTATCGTAAACCCCGTACGATGAAAATTTCCGTATATCGTAAGAGACACCCGACCCCCTGAGCGCCGGGCCGCTCAAGCCCCAGTTGATGGCGTCTTCAGCGGAGATTACGCCCACACCCTTGGTGCGGCGCAGCCATATGCGGTTTTTGTCTATCAGGGTTTCATACTGCTCCACCCTGCCGGGGAATTCATCGGTAAACTTGTAAAGGTCCTCCAGCCACTGGTCGTCGACATCGTTCTTAAGTCCCCCGATCCTCGGATAACTCACCGTAAGCCTTGCGCCGCAGAGTCTCTCGAAGAAATCAAGGATTTTTTCCCTCTCCCTGAAACAGTACAGGAAGACCGTCATTGCGCCTATATCAAGGGCATGGGTCGCAAGCCAGAGGAGGTGGTTTGTTATACGCGCCATTTCTCCGACAATGGTCCTTATGTATTCCGTTCTTTCCGGAACCTTTATGCCGAAGAGCTTCTCCACCGCCACGCAGTAGCCTATGTTGTTTGCCATGGAGGCGATGTAATCAAGGCGGTCCGTGAGCGGTATTATCTGCATGTAGTTCCTGTTTTCCGCAAGCTTTTCAACCCCCCTGTGCAGATAACCCACATAGGGTGTGCACTTGACAATGGTCTCACCGCTCAGGTCAAGCACCAGCCTCAGCACACCGTGCGTGGCAGGGTGCTGGGGCCCCATATTGAGGGTCAGCTCTTTTTCGGACAGGCGTGCGTCGCTGTCCCGTGCATCCACTTCTTTACTGCTGATGTTTTCCATAATGATCGAATTTTCAGTTTAAAGAACTGTTTAAAAATAGAGTATCAAGATTGAATATTCCACTCTTTATCATGGGAATGCAAATCCCTGAGCTCTTCAAAACCCTTGTACTCCCACCCCTCCGGGCCTTTCAGCGGGTAGTCTTTTCTTAACGGATAGCCTTCCCAGTCTTCCGGCATCAGTATCCGCCTCAAATCCGGGTGGCCGTTGAAGACTATCCCGTACATGTCGCAGGCCTCCCTTTCATGCCAGTTTGCGCCTTTCCATACGGATACAACCGAGTCAACCGAAGGGTCGCTCTCGGGCAACTGCACCTTGATCATGAGCCTGTGCTTGAATTTTATGGAATAGAGATTGTACACCACCTCAAAGCGGAGCCGCCGGCCCGGGTAATCGACACCGCACAGGTCCGCCAGATAGTTCATCTGAATATCCGGCGCGTCATGGAGATAGCGGCAGATGTCAAGGATCTTCTCCCGTTTTACGGTTGCAAAGACCTGATCCCTGAACTGTTTCACATCAACAAGTTCCTCTGAAAATCTCTCTTTAAGCCTGTCGACTATCTCCAGGGGCTCCATCTGAAATGCTCCTTTTGTATTTTCTCCTGAAGTTTCATTACACCGTCCATCAGTGCCTCGGGCCTCGGCGGGCATCCGGGGACGTAGACATCCACCGGCAGGAATGTGTCGCATCCCTGGACAACCCCATAGGTATTGTATATATTCCCGGAACACGCACAACTGCCCATTGCAATCACGTAGCGGGGCTCCGGCATCTGGTCGTAAACCCTCCGCACCACCGGGGCCATCTTCTTGGTTACGGTGCCGGCGATAATAATAACATCCGACTGCCTCGGGGATGCGCGGAATATAACTCCGAAACGGTCAAAATCGTAATGGCTTGCACCCGAGGCCATCATTTCGATTGCACAGCAGGCAAGGCCGAAGGTCATGGGCCACAAAGAAGAGCTTCTCCCCCAGTTGATGACCTTATCCAGGGTGGTTATAAACATGTTCGTACCCGGCACTACCTTTGTGCCTTTCTCTACTTCCACCAATGTGCTACCCTCTTTGACCATTTCCATTAACCGTTCAGCGGGCGGCGGCCGTATCCTTTACTCCCACTCAAACGCCCCTTTCTCCCAGACATAAACATAGCCTATCAGCAGTATAAATATGAACAGCATCATCTCCACAAACCCGAATATCCCCAGCTTGTCATAAGCAACGGCCCATGGATAGAGAAAGACCGCTTCAACATCGAATACAACGAACAGCATGGCAATAATATAGAATTTGACGGAGAACCTGTATCTCGGTTCACCGACAGGGGGGTTTCCGGATTCATACGGCATAAGTTTCTGCGCATACGGTCTCCTCGGCCTCAGAAGTATCCCCACGACCAGGGCTCCCATACCGATGGCCACTGCAAGCAAAAAAGTTATCAGTACGGGCAAGTAGTCTGATGGGATATAAGTTCCGGGCATAGCCCTTGTTTTATACACAAAAACAGTTGCTTCTGTCAATGAATATTAGTCTTGCTTATCATAAGTTTTAACTTATTTATCACTATGGAGGAAAC
>WFVK01000195.1 GCA_015491705.1 Nitrospirota bacterium
CTTTTTACGTGATTCACTGAGGCGGTCCTTATAGTTTATCTGGTCCCTGAAGTTTAACGGGTCGTTTGAGACCAGGTCCCTCCCGATTTCACTGAAACTCCCGTTGTCCGTCAGCAGCGAGATCCGCTCCGCTGCGGATATCCTGAAGTGGTAATTGCACTTGGGACAGACTTTGAGGTTCCTGTCCACCTCTTTGCGGTAAATGATCTCTCTGCACGAGTTGCACTTTACCCACAGTCCTTCGGGTATCTTGACTCTCCTGGAGAGCTTGTTTTTCTCCTTTTTAAACCAGGCCATCTAAGAATTATCAATTATTAATTGTTAATTACCAATTGCTGTTACACGGCTTTCCTTATGCTTCTTACGAATCTTTTTATATCCCTGCCTTCGGCGATTCTCTTCACTATGGCGCTGCCGATAATAACCCCGTCGGCCAGCCCTGCGACTCTTGCCGCCTCTTGAGGGTTTGATATGCCGAAGCCTACGGCCACGGGTTTTTCAGAAGCTTTTTTTATGGAATTCAGCGTGTCTCTCATCGCCTTGCCCATGGACAGCCTTGAACCGGTTATCCCGGTGATGGATACATAGTATATAAATCCGGTCGAAACGCCGGCCACCTTGCTGATCCTGTCCTTTGTGCTTGTAGGGGCGAGCAGGAAGACGGTGTCGAGTCCGTATTGCCCTGCAGGTCCGGTCAATTCCGCGGCCTCTTCAGGGATCAGATCGGGAATTATCACGCCGTCTACACCGGCCCCGACCGCATCCTTTATGAAGCGCCTGACCCCGAGTTTAAACACAGGATTGAAATATGTCATCAGCACGAGGGGTATGCCGCAGTATTGCTTTATCTCCTTTACAAGAGCGAGGACTTTTTTCAGTGTCGTCCCCTGCTGCAGGGAGCGCTCCGAGGCCCTCTGTATGGTGGGCCCGTCAGCGAGGGGGTCGCTGAAAGGCACTCCTATCTCTATGATATCCGCCCCTGATCTTTCAAGGTCGCTGACAAATTTCTTCGTGGCTTCCAGGGAGGGGTCGCCTGCCATTATATACGGTATCAGGGCCTTCCTGCCCGCTTCCCTTAAATCTTTGAAAACCTGCTCTATCCTGCTCATTTTATAAGTTTATGCCTTTTATCCCTGCAACTTCCTGCACATCCTTGTCACCCCTGCCGGAGAGGTTTACTATGATTATAGATTTCCTGCTCATCTTTGACGCCGTCTTCACCGCCTCTGCAATAGCGTGGGCGGATTCAAGCGCGGGGATTATCCCTTCGGTTCTGCCAAGGAGTTCAAAGGCCTTAAGCGCTTCCCTGTCCGTGGCATAAGTATACCGGACTTTTTCAATATCCCTCAGATAACAGTGCTCCGGCCCCACGGATGCATAATCAAGCCCTGCCGAGACCGAGTGGGTCCCGAGAACATTTCCGTTGCTGTCCTGCAGCAGATAGCTCTTGCAGCCCTGGAAAATTCCGAGGGAGCCGCCTGCAAAACGGGCCGCATGCATGCCTGTGCGGATACCGCGGCCTCCTGCTTCAACACCCGTCATTTTTACATCGTCTTTCAGGAATGCATAAAAGAGTCCGATGGAATTGCTGCCCCCGCCGACACACGCAATAAGGCAGTCGGGGAGCCTCTGTTCCGCCTTCAGAATCTGCCGTCTTGCCTCGACCCCGATTATTGACTGGAAATCTCTTACCATGGCGGGGTAGGGATGCGGTCCGAAAACCGTTCCCATGACATAGTGCGTATTGCGCACGTTCGTTGTCCAGTCCCTGAGAGCCTCGTTTATTGCATCCTTCAGCGTCTTTGAGCCGATAGATACCTCTGTGACCTTTGCGCCGAGCAGCCTCATCCTGAAGACGTTCAGCGCCTGCCGCCTGATATCCTCGGAGCCCATGTATATTTCGCATTCAAGGCCTGTCAGGGCTGCCCCGGTTGCAGTGGCCACACCGTGCTGCCCCGCACCAGTTTCCGCAATGATCCTTGTCTTGCCCATTTTCCGGGCAAGCAGCGCCTGTGCCAGGGCATTGTTGATCTTGTGTGCTCCGGTATGGCAGAGGTCTTCTCTTTTCAGGTATATCCTGGCCCCGCCCACGTGTTCGGTCAGGTTCCGGGCGAAATAAAGCGGGGTGGGTCTTCCGATAAAATCCCTCTGGAGCGATTTCAGTTCATTGAGAAAATTCCTGTCTTTTTTGTATTTCCCGTAGGCACGCTCAAGCTCGATGAGCGCGGGCATGAGGGTCTCAGGGACGAACCTGCCCCCGTAACGTCCGAAGTGCCCTTTTGCATCGGGCAGTTTATGAAATTTTTTATTCATACAGCGTTAAGCTCGAGTTTGTCAGGCGGGGCCGCCGGCCTGTTACCTGTTTTGAATTTACAGGGCAATATTATATCACAGCGCCGCGAAATAACGATAGGAGGCGGGGAATTACAGTTTCTTCAGGACGAGGTAAAAGAACTTCTCGAGTATCTTCTGGTAAAACGGGCGCTCTGCCCATGTCTCCGGGTCTATCCTGACCGAATTTTTCAGGTCACTGTAAAACGTATCGATCATCTGTTGTGCGAACCCGGTATCGAGAATTCCCACGTTGCTTTCCTCGTTTCTCCTCAGGGACTGAATATCGAGATTGGTGGAGCCTATTATGCTCCAGCAGTCATCAAATACCGCCGTCTTGGAGTGAAGCACCGAGCCCTGGTAATTGTAAATTTCAACCCCGGCTTTGAGCAGTCTCGTATAATAGGCCCTTCCGGCATAAAAAACCGACAGGACGTCGGACTCACCGGGGAGCAGGAGCTTGAGGCTTACGCCCCTCCGGGCCGCCTGAACAAGCGCCCTCTGTATCCTTATGCCGGGGGTGAAATAGGCCGTTGTTATGAATATCCGTTTTTTTGCGTTCCTGATGCTGTATATCAGCAGCCTCCTCATCCTGCTCCTTGCCCGCCGCGAATTTGCAAATACAGGTATAACGGGCACTCCGTGCCTCACCGTAGAATTACGCGCAGCCTTCCACTGAATCGGCACCCCCTTCCACGTCTTCCAGCTTTTCCTGAACATGTTAAGCAGGCTGGAGGCTACGGGGCCTTCTATATAGATGCCGGTGTCACGCCAGGTCTTTATCCTTTTTCTTAAATAACCGTGGTACTCGTCTGCAATGTTGAATCCGCCGATAAATGCCTTTTCACCATCGACCACCAGAAGCTTTTTGTGGTCGCGATACAGATAGCCCCTCGGAGCAGACCATCTGAACGGATGGGAGGCCCTGATATTGACTCCTTTTTCCCTGAGGTCCATCCAGAAACGCCGTGAAGTCAGAAATGAGCCGAAGTGGTCGTAAAGCAGGTAGATATTAACGCCTTCAGCCGCCTTCTGTTTCAGGACTTCAGCGACTTTCTTGCCCGTGTTGTCATCCTTGAAGATATAAAATTCGATACAGATGATCTGCCGAGCGGCCCTTATGCAGTCTAATATCTCCTGAAAGGTCTCCTGCCCGCTTTTTAACAGGCGCACCATGTTGTTTGCGCTGAAGGACATTCCCAGTATGTTCTCAATGACTGCTTTACTGAAGGCTGTCTCAGTAGGCATAATTCCTTACAGGGAGAGCTTCTGATTTTACGGCAGACCCTCCCGCCCGGTTTTGCAATACTATAGTTAGTTCCTGTTGCGGAAGCTGATTTTTGAAACTGATCCTGAGCTTGCGTCATTTCGACCAGCGGGAGAAATCTTTATATTGCGACGGGTTAAGATTTCTCACTTCGTTCGAAATGACAGCGAGCTGATCAGATAATGACTTTCCGCAACATGAACGAGTTAAATGTTGAGGAATGCAGCGACCGCTTACCCGTAAGCGCGAAAGGCTTTCCCGGCGCGTTCGATAAACAGTTTTAACTTGGCATGATCTTTTCTGCCTTTGACGACTCCTTCAACACCTGATGACACGTCGACCCCGTACGGACGGACAAGCTTTATCGCCTCTTCCACATTCCCGGGATTAAGCCCGCCTGCAAGAATGATCCTGCCGAATCTCTTTGCTTCAACCGCAATCTCCCAGTTGAATGTCTCCCCGGTGCCGCCGCTTGCAGAGGGTGAGAATGTGTCAAGGAGAAATGCGGAGATGTCCCGGTACTGCCTGAGGATTTCAATATCCGCGGGATGCTTCACCCTGACGGCTTTAATGACTTTCCTGACAGCATTGCATTTATCCGGAGGTTCGGAGCCGTGAAGCTGTATTACATCAAGACCCGCATAAGATGCGATTCTCTCCATCTCCCGGATTTCCTCATCAACAAACACGCCCACTGTGGTTATAAACGGCGGCAGGGATGAGATAATGGCTTTTGCGGTCTCAGGGCTCACCGCCCGCGGACTCTTATGATAGAATACAAAACCTATGGCGTCAGCGCCGTACCGGACAGCGGCGAACGCGTCTTCGGGATTGGTGATCCCGCATATCTTTACAGTGCCCATTTCAGATGTATTTTAGCACAAAAATATGTTATTCTAATTTAATAACCAGCATTCAGCAACGCTTATCGAGATTCAGCTTCTTATCGACCATAGGGCCCTGAAAACTGTGGGCCGGAAAGCTGAATTGCATGTTCATCAATAAACCGTATGTTGCATAAACGGGCGGGAGAGCCTGCCGTAAGACCTTATAC
>WFVK01000196.1 GCA_015491705.1 Nitrospirota bacterium
AATACGTCTCTGTTGCAGGAAGTAACGGGGAGTGAAATTGCAAAAGAGGTTGATATGCGTGCTGAATATTTCCTCAGGGAATCGCAGATAAAGCTTTTCCGCCGGGCTCTCCGGCATGCGGGTGATGGTGTTATGCAACTGTAAGGTTAAATAATACGGCCTTGAAAGGTTGAATCGAAATGCATCAGGATATCGGAAGGAGGTTATTTTATGGGTTTTGACGTTGAAAAGATCAGGGATATAGCGGTAATCGCCCATGGCGGTGCAGGCAAGACCTCGCTTGTGGAGGCAATGCTCTATGACGCCGGCGCCACCGACAGGATGGGCAGGATTGAAGACGGCAGTACAGTGACTGATTTTGAAGCAGAGGAGATAAACCGTAAGATAACCATATCTTCCGCGCCCGCCTTCTGTGACTGGAAGGGCTGCAGGCTGAATATCATAGATACCCCCGGCTATATAAATTTTATTGAAGATACCAAATGCTGCCTCAGCGCTGTTGACGGCGCGGTTGTTATTGTGAGCGCGCTGTCGGGTGTAAAGGCGGAGACCGAGAAGATATGGCAGTTTGCCTGCAAATATGAGATTCCGAGGGTTGTATTCATTAATAAACTCGACAGGGAAAACGCCAATTTCAGCATGGCGCTGGATGAGATCGAACAGGCTTACGGTTCCTCCCCTGTACCGCTGAACATACCCATAGGCTCTGAAGGCGGTTTCACCGGGGTGGTGGACCTGATCGGAATGAAGGCCGTAACATTTCAGAACGGCTCCCTTTCAGAGAGCGACATCCCTGATGAGCTGAAGGCAGAGGCCGATGAATACCGGAAAAAACTGGTTGAGAAGATAGCGGAACTTGACGACGAACTCCTTGAAAAATACCTTGAAGGGGCGGAGCTCACGGACGAGGAAATAAACAAAGGCATAAGGGAAGGCTCCATAACGAGAAGGTTCATTCCCGTTGTCTGCGGCTCGGCCGTTAAAAATATAGGCGTCCATCAGCTTCTTGACACCATCCTGCTCTGTCTTCCATCCCCCGCGGAAAAGGCCGGGATCACGCCGATCAGGGGCAGAAATCCGAAGACGGGCGAAGAGACCGTCAGAAAGGCGGATGCAGCCGAACCCCTCTCGGCGCGGGTCTTCAAGACCATTGCAGACCCCTTTGCCGGAAAGCTCACGCTCTTCAGGGTGTTCTCAGGTGTCCTGAAGGCCGATTCAAATGTCTACAATGCCACACGTGACAAAAAGGAAAAGATAGGGAATATCTTCTACCTCCTCGGCAAAAAACATGTTCCCGTGAAGGAGGCCGGACCGGGGGAGATCGCTGCGGTGGCCAAACTGAAGGAAACCCAGACAGGCGACACTATTTCCGATCCTGCAAATCCCCTGGTCTTTGAGCCTGTCAGGTTTTCGGACCCCATGATATCATATGCAATCGAGCCCAGGTCCAGGGGTGATGAGGAAAAGGTCAGCACGAGCCTGCACAAGATGCTCGAGGAGGACCCGACCCTCAAATTCCACAGGGATACCGAGACAAAGGAGATGATACTGGCGGGAATGGGGCAGGTGCACCTTGAGGTTACACTTGAAAGACTCAAGAGGAAATTCGGTGTTGATGTACTGATGAAGACGCCGAAGATCCCGTACAGGGAGACTATAAAGGCGTCTTCCAGCGCGCAGGGCAAATACAAGAAACAGTCCGGCGGAAGGGGACAGTACGGCGACTGCTGGATAAAGATCGAACCCCTGCCGAGGGGAAGCGGCTTTGAATTTGAGGACAAGATCGTCGGGGGCGTTATACCGAGGCAGTATATCCCCGCTGTTGAAAAGGGCATACTGGAGACCATGCAGAGGGGGCTGATAGCCGGTTATCCGGTGGTTGACATAAAGGCCACCCTGTATGACGGCTCATACCACTCTGTGGACTCTTCGGAGATGGCGTTCAAGATCGCCGGCTCCATGGCGCTGAAGAACGCCGCGGCCAATGCAAAGGTGGTTCTCCTGGAGCCCATTGTCAAGGTCGAGGTCATCACACCGGACGAGTTTCTTGGTAATGTCATAGGAGACCTTAATTCCAAACGCGGAAAGGTCCAGGGTGTTGAGCCGCAGGCAGGGGGCAACCAGAAGATCACCGCGCTTGTGCCCATGGCTGAAATGCTTACCTATGCAAATCAGCTCAATTCACTTACCAGCGGACGGGGCATTTACACCATGGAGGCATCCCATTATGAAGAGGTTCCTTCACACCTTGCGCAGAAAATAATCGCTGAAAAGGCGGAATCAATAAAGGAAGAATAGGCAGGGATGTTATTCTCCATCCCTTCAGGGGACAACGGGATGGGTGATAGCAGGAGGAGGAAGTCAGGTTATGAAAAAATTCATTGGAATTGATGCGGGTTCGGTGAGCGTAAAGCTCGCTGTGCTGGATTCCGGAGGGAACATACTCAGGACGGAATATGTCCGCCACAGGGGGAATCCGCTTTCGGTTGCTTATGAGCTGCTGGGCCGCGCGCCGGCGGGTTCTTTCCTGAGCGTGACCGGTTCGGCGGGCAGGCTTATTGCGCAGGCATTCGGCATAACACCTGTAAATGAAGTCGTGGCGCTCAGCTTCTCAACGAGAAAGCTCTATCCCCATGTCAGGACGGTTATAGAAATGGGCGGCGAGGATTCAAAGCTCATACTGCTTGAGAGCGGCACGGTAAAGGAATTCTCAATGAACTCCGTGTGCGCCGCGGGCACCGGCTCGTTTCTCGACCAGCAGGCCGAGAGGCTCAGGCTCAGCATCGAGGAATTCGGCGAACTCGCGCTCAGGTCCAGGAAACCGCCGCGCATAGCAGGACGGTGCAGTGTGTTTGCAAAATCCGACATGATTCACCTGCAGCAGATAGCAACCCCTGTGGAGGATATTGTTGCAGGCCTCTGCTTTGCCGTTGCAAGGAATTTCAAGGGCACGATCTGCAAGAACATGGACCTGCCCGAACCCATCAGTTTCCAGGGCGGGGTTGCTGCAAACAGCGGCGTGAAGAGGGCGTTCAGGGAAGTGCTGGATGTTGAGGAACTCATAATCCCCGAACATTTTGCACTGATGCCCGCAATAGGCGCCGCGCTGAAGGATATGGAACAGGGAATTGAATCACCTTTTGATATCCGGCGCCTCAGGGAGTTTATGTCATCCCTCAGAGATGACGGTGGGGGGCACAAGCCGCTGTGCGATAATATCGAGGAATTCGAAAAGAGGCACAATGTCTCATATTACATTCACAAGACCGGCGGGGGGAAAAAGGTCAACGCCTACCTCGGAATAGACGTGGGTTCAATCAGCACGAACCTTGCCGTTATTGATGAAGAGGGAAGGCTCCTTGCAAAGAGGTACCTCATGACCGCCGGAAGACCGATTGAGGCCGTTAAAAAGGGACTCGATGAAATAGGGCGGGAGATCGGCGACAGGGTGAATATCCGCGGCGTAGGCACAACGGGATCGGGCCGGTACATGATCGCTGATTTCGTCGGGGCCGACATCGTGAAGAACGAGATCACGGCGCAGGCACAGGCCGCGGTGGAGATAGACCCCGAGGTTGATACGATTTTCGAGATCGGGGGGCAGGACTCGAAATACATATCAATAAAAGACGGCGTTATCGTTGATTTTGAAATGAACAAGGCCTGTGCCGCCGGCACCGGGTCCTTTCTCGAGGAGCAGGCTGAAAAGCTCGACCTGTCGGTAAAGAAGGAATTCAGCGCCACTGCCTTCAAATCACGCAACCCGTGCTCCCTCGGCGAGAGATGCACCGTGTTCATGGAGAATTCGCTCTTATCCAGGCAGCAGAGGGGGGC
>WFVK01000197.1 GCA_015491705.1 Nitrospirota bacterium
ATATGGTGGCCTGCCACGGCGGCATAAAGAAGATCGGCGACAAGCCTCCGGTAGCGGTTTTCGGGCTTTCGGGATCAGGAAAATCATCCATCACAAACAGCCATGATCATGCCGGAACCCTCACGGAGTCCGAGAAGGTGACGGTTATTCACGATGATGCCTTCCTTATAGACCTTGACAACAATGTATCTGTTTCCCTTGAACCGAGCCTCTTTGACAAGACTGACGCGGTCGAATTCCGTGATCCCCAGATAAAGTTTTTTTATACTGCCCAGAACGTGGCTGTAACCATGCTGCCCGACGGCACCAAAAGGCTCGTTCCCTATGATATAAGGAACCGTAACGGCCGTTGTATAAAATCACGCGACATGTTCAACCACGACAATGCCTGTGAAAAACCCGGCAAGGTTATCTGGCTGCAGAAAGACCCGAGCCTGCCCCCGATATGCAGGGTGAAGTCAGTAGGGCTTTCCGTCACAATGGGCGCATCCCTCTCCACCATGCGGGCAAAGGGAGTTGAGAACGTTGACCCAAAGGAATTGAAAAAGCTTGTCATAGAACCATTTGCAAACCCGTTCAGTGTCCACCCGCTTATCTGGGATTGCCAGCAATTCAAAAAGCTCTTCAAGATGGGCACAGAGTGTTATATCATGAATACATACGCCTTTGGAATGCCTGAAAGTCTAACGGATATTCCCAAGGAACTCTCACTGAAGATCGTAACAGAGCTTGTAAGGGAAAACATTGAGTGGAAGGACTGGAAGTCTTTTCAGGGATTGCAGGTACCAAAAAACGGCAAGGAACTCTTTGGCTCTGATTATGACAAAAAGTACAAGCCCGCAAAGGATAATGAATACCTTGAATACCTCCGTGCCAGGATGCAGGACAGGATAACCTACCTCTCAAACAGGAGGGATATCGACCACGATATGGAGAGTGCCTTTATAGACCCCCTGGTTGAGGCAAGGACAGTAATTGACCGGAGACTCCATCCAATTTAAACCCAGCTCTCGCAAAGGCATCGGCTCACAGTAAATACTTCTGTTCTTTTAACAGTTCTCTATGAATATGATAGCAGAGAGTCAGGGAGTTTTGGAGTTGCGGAGTAGATGCTTTCAGGATAAGAAACAGAAAGATATTTTTTAATCCTTTTAAATCGTGAGGTAATCTTGAAGTAATCGAGAGGCTAAAAAAAGTTTTTTAAGCTTCACGATGCCCTCAAGATAACATCAAGATAAGAAACAAAAGAGGATTTTTTAGTTTTTCTAAATCAAGACGTAATCTTAAAGCAAAAGAGAACGTTTTTAATCTTCACGATAAGAAATAGAATTGTTTTGTCGCTAACACACAGGGCTGCAGGACGCAAACGGCATACGCATAGCGTGCAGGACATGGGACTCTTAACGGCGGCATGCGCTCTGTGTTATCCTGTTAATCCTGTCTGAAAATAGCTGTACTGTTAAACTGTACTTTATAAATGGATATAGTTGAAATTATAAGACAGGTCATTCTTATGGCTGTGCCGATACTGCTGGCGGTTACATTTCATGAACTCGCCCATGGGTATGTGGCCTACAGGCTCGGAGACCACACTGCCAAGGATGCCGGAAGACTGACATTAAACCCATTAAAGCACCTTGACCCTCTTGGCACCCTTGTCTTTCTTGTTACCCGCATGATAGGCTGGGCAAAGCCGGTCCCTGTTAATCCCTATAATTTAAGGGATCCAAAAAGGGACATGATGTGGGTCTCAATAGCAGGGCCTGCCACGAATATGGCCCTGGCAGTAGTCTCGGCAATCCTTTACAAGCTCATGCTGATGCTGCCTGTAACAGAGCCACTGCTGATAAGGAAGATACTTCTTCCCGTTGCCATGATGCTGCAGATGAGCGTGGTATTGAACATAGGACTTGCCGTATTCAATTTAATCCCCATTCCCCCACTGGACGGAAGCAAGATACTGCTGGGGCTTCTGCCCGCAAGACAGGCAATAGCCTACAGCCGCATTGAACCCTACGGCTTTTTTATCCTCCTTGCCCTCATTTTTTTCAGGATAACTGATTACATAATATTCCCGATAATCATATTCCTGAGAAACCTGCTCATTTAGGTGTATCTTCTGTAAAAAAGCCCGCCCCTTGTCTCCGGATTTCCCGGTCCGTCAACCCGGATTCACTCCTAATGGAATTGACATGGATTAGGCGTATTGCGTCTTTCCCGATGTTGCAGCATAAATACGAAAACAGTAATTTCCCCAGGTAAAATAGCCGGTTATAGTTGCCTATGTTTCTAAAGTGTGCTATAGTGTAAGGGAATTTTGGAGAGGAATAAGTAGTTCTTGTGTTTATTGTTATGCACAAAAGATATAAACCGGAAAGGTAGCAATCGGTGAAGATAAAGTTATCACGGCATGCCAAAAGGAGGGCAAAACTTTATAAAATTCCTGAATCAACAATAATAAATATGCTGAATCGTATAGAACCGCTGCAAGGAACGCATGAAATAATAAAGGAAGTTAAAGGCGTTAAGTATCCTCTGAAAATTACCTTCTCTTTTGAAAATGATATAATAACAGTGATAACAAATTATCCTTTGCGAAAAGGGAGAAAAAAATGAAGGTTTACTATGACAAAGAGGTAGATGCTCTATACATGAAGTTAGGGAGCAAGAAACCGGAAGGGGTAATAGAAATTTCTGAAGGGGTTAATCTGGATACAACACCTGACGGCAAGATAGTTGGAATAGAAATACTTGATGCTTCAAAAAAGATAGATATTAAAACCATTCTTTCCTATACGCTTGAACTTGACAAAAAAATATTAACACAAAGGATTGCATAATCGTATAAGCAGAGGATTTCCCTCCCGCTCTCCACACCATCCCGGCAAGCGGGTCCGCACAGGGCGCTTCACAAAGACTATCGGGCCGTAGCCGTATAATGAATGCTCACCCACATTTCCCTGATTGATGCCACGCCTTGTTGCTTCAGCCATTTGTTTGTCATGCCGGCTTGTGTAGCTAATGTGCTTGACAGGTTCCACGGGCCTTTGCGGCTCATGGCTATGCTGACTTCTGCTCATTCTCATCAGGGATTACTCCATGATGCGCTGCCTCTTTCTGCTTCTGCCCGTTTTTTCCTTGTTTTGTTCGTTATCAGGAGGGAAACGGTCACCTGATATCGCCATGGGCCTGTTCTTCCGGTTTTGCCCTTGCCTTAGGCCGATACTTGTAGGGGAAATGTTACGGAGGCTGACAAACCGAGTGATTTTTTAACCTGCTGCGAAGCAGCTTAGTTCAACCATCTCATGTACTGGAATGCACACCAGCGGTGATGAATTTTGCTCGATATGTTTTATGGTTTGCAAATCACCTTATTGCTTTTAAGCGCGCTTCATGGCGTGCATCCGTGATGAGGACCTTAGCGGGGATACTCATTAGTTGATATAATAAGTG
>WFVK01000198.1 GCA_015491705.1 Nitrospirota bacterium
CAGTTAATCACGCGTAATAACGGCCACATCCCCTTTAACCTTTTACTGAGTTTGAAATTGAAAAAGTTGTATAATAAATCATGGTCGTCCTGAGAGACATAAATACTGTTGACGCCCTGATAGACCGGGTTTTCTCCTATAACCCCGAGGGCAACGCCGATCTCCTGCGCAGGGCCTATGCCTTCTCCAACGAGGCACACTACAGACAGAAGAGAAAAGGCGGCTCCCCGTACATAGAACATCCCCTTGCCGTTGCAGCGATTTTATGTGAAATGCGGATGGACACCAATACCATAGCAGCCGGGCTCCTGCACGACACCATCGAAGACACGGAGACGACGGTTGAAGACATAAAGGAACTGTTCGGGGAGGATATTGCATTTCTTGTCGAGAGCCTCACAAAACTCAGCCGGATGGAATTCCGGACAAGTGAAGACGCGCAGGCCGAGAATTTCAGGAAGATGTTCCTCGCAATGGCCGAAGATATGAGGGTCATACTCATTAAATTCGCCGACAGGCTGCATAACATGCGCACCCTTGAATACCTTCCGCCAGAGAAAAGGGAGAAGATAGCCCTCGAGACCCTGGAGATATATGCACCGCTTGCAAACCGGCTCGGTATCGGGTGGCTGAAGTCGGAATTTGAAGACCTGAGCTTCAAGTTTCTCAGACCGGACTTCTATAACCAGCTCGTGCAGAAGGTGGCCAAAAAGAGGGAGGAACAGGAAGGGTATCTGAACGAGCTGATAAAGATAGTGGAGGCCCATCTGAAGGCGGCGTCCATACCCGGGAAGATATCAGGCAGGGTGAAACACTATTACGGGATATACCAGAAGATGCAGAAACAGAAGATACCATTTGAGCTGGTGTATGACGTAATAGCAATGAGGATAATCACGGATACACAGGCGAACTGTTATGCCATCCTCGGACTTATACATTCACTGTGGACACCTGTTCCCGGCAGGTTCAAGGATTTCATCGGCGCGCCCAAATCCAACCTCTACCAGTCGCTCCATACAACGATTATAGGCCCCAGGGGGGAGAGGGTCGAATTCCAGATAAGGACGGAAGAAATGGACAGGATCGCCGAGGAGGGCATCGCCGCCCACTGGAAATACAAGGAACAGGATCACGGCGAGAGAGTGGATGAAAAGTATTTCTCCTGGCTGAGGGAACTGGTTAAGTCTCAGAAAGACACCCCCGACGCAAGGGAATTTTTAGAGGCGGTAAAAGGCAATATCCTGCCCGGCGTTGTTTATGTATTCACGCCCGAGGGCGATATAGTCGAGCTGCCCCAGGACGCAACACCGGTTGACTTTGCATACAACATACATACCGAGGTGGGACACCAGTGCACGGGGGCCAAGGTCAACAAGAGGATAGTGCCGTTGAGATACAGGCTCCAGAACGGCGACACGGTCGAGATAATAACATCCAGCGGGCATACGCCGAGCAGGGACTGGCTCAAGTTTGTAAAGACACAGAAGGCCAAGGCGAGGATCAAGCAGTGGCTCAGGGTCGAGGAAAGGGAAAAAGGCCTGATGCTCGGCGAAGAACTCCTTGAGAAGGCCCTCAGGAGGCACGGACTGAGCCCTTCACTCGCAAGGTCGAAAGAGATACTCGCAGCGGCGGCCGGACCGCACAGCAGGATAAAGACCCATGAAGACCTGTTTGTCGCCATCGGATACGGGAGGCTTTCGGTTCACAAGATTATAGGCAGGCTCCTGCCCGAAGCCGATGCAGCGCAGAAGGCGCCCGCAAAGAAAGAAACCGCCCCCAGGCCGGAGGAAAGCAGGGGGATAACAATCAAGGGCGTGGACAATATAATGTTTCACCGTGCGAGATGCTGTTACCCGTTGCCGGGGGAAAAGGTGGTCGGCTTTGTCACCAGGGGCAGGGGGGTATCGATACACACGGTCAGGTGTCCGACGCTCGATACTCACACAATCGATTCGGACCGCCTTGTTGAAGTGGAATGGTCGGGTGACGGAGAGGCATCATATGCGGTCAGGGTGCAGGTTCTCACTGTGGACAAGCGCGGGGTGCTTGCCGAATTAACCGCTGTTCTATCAACGAACAATGTCAACATAAACCATCTTGAGGCATCTGCAACCCACGAGAAACAGGCCCTGTTCAACTTTATCCTCGATATCAGGGACAGGCAGCAGCTCGACCAGACTATCAGAAAAATGTCACAGATAAGCGGTGTAATAGAGGTAAAAAGAGTCCAGACCTGATGAATCCGGAAGTAAACAGGCCATCTGTATTTTACGATATCTTCGAGTCGCCTGTGGGACCGGTATACATGGTCTTTTCAGGAAGGTCTCTTTCAGGGGTCTCTTTCAGAAAACCTTCCGGTATTCCCTTTAAAAAAGGCGCGGCGCCGGCAGGGTTCATACAAGAGCTGACCTCGTATTTCAGGGGCGTAAAAAGCGATTTCAGCCAGAAGACGAAATTTCTGACCGGAACGGATTTTGAAAAAAAGGTCTGGCTCTTCGTCAGAAAGATACCCTTCGGCGAGACAATGACTTACAAGCAGGTTGCGGAGAAAATCGGCAGGCCCGGCGCCGCCCGGGCCGTGGGCAGGGCACTCTCAAAGAATCCGATACCCATAGTCATCCCCTGCCACAGGGTTATTGAATCGGACGGCTCAATCGGCGGATACTCATCAGGGGTAAAGACAAAGATACGGCTTCTTGAGCTGGAATACTATTCAAGACTCGA
The DNA here is from genome assembly GCA_015491705.1 of Nitrospirota bacterium. Classification (GTDB taxonomy): domain Bacteria; phylum Nitrospirota; class Thermodesulfovibrionia; order UBA6902; family UBA6902; genus JAADFS01. The sequence continues at coordinate 2,728 of WFVK01000198.1, forward strand.
TAAATGTTTCAGATGAAATGGATCGAGTTCCTCGGGTATTCTGAGCACAAAGGTGCTGCCCTCTCCATATCTGCTTTCTGCATATACATACCCCCCCAGCACCTCGGTGGCGAGCTTCTTCGTAAGGTAAAGACCCAGCCCTGTCCCGGGGGTTATGATCTTTAAATGCGAATCAAGTCTTACAAAGGAATTGAACAGCTTCGGCAGTTCTTCCTCCTTTATGCCGATCCCCGTGTCGGTTACCGAAATCTCCACGAAATCCTCTGTTGCGGCCCGCGGCCTGCCCTCCGCGGGTTTCTCCGACCCCTGAACACCGACCCCTGAACCCTGAACCCGCCGCGCTCTTATGCGCACAGACCCTCTTTCAGTAAACTTCACCGCATTGCTCAGATAGTTCAGTATGCACTGCAGCAGCCTCCTGCTGTCCGTCCTCAGACGAATCTCCGGCGATACATCCACCTCCACTTCAAGTCCCTTTTCGTCTATCTGCGTCCTGAGGCTCGATACCGCCTCCTTCAGAACATCTCGAAGTGAAAACTCCTCCACAAATACCTCTATCTCCCCCACCTCAATCTTCGAAATGTCTATTACATCCGTAATAAGCAGAAGAAGATGCTTTGCCGAGGCATAAACCCTCTGAAGCTGATCCCTCTGCTCCTCGTTGATCTCCCCCGCCATCCCCTGCAATACCAGCCCCGTAAACCCTATTATTGAATTCAGCGGCGTGCGCAGCTCATGCGACATCGACGCAATAAACATCGATTTGAGCCGGTCAAGCTCCTTCAGCTTCTCGTTCGCCTTCTCAAGATCCGCCCTGATCTCGTTTACGTCCTCAAGCAGGTATATAAGCGTCTGCTCAGACCTCTTGAGATTCTCCGTCTTCGCCTCCAATTCCTTCGTCCGCTCCTTCACCAACTCCTCAAGATGCAGACGGTGCCTCTCCAGCTCCTCCTCGGACCTCTTGCGCTC
>WFVK01000199.1 GCA_015491705.1 Nitrospirota bacterium
GGCAGGGAAAACCTTTTTACTCAGGTGTCAGCATCCTTTATGAGATATATCTGTCAAAATTTGGCTCTTTATTTACTGCCGTCTTATCTATAATACTACTTATGAACGATTAATGCAATAGATGAAAAAAATTTTTTTCGCTGATTTATTCTAACCGTCCTTACGGCATATACGTTACATAAACCAGAGATTACAGTATACTAAAAACTGTCTTTTTTTACAAGGGTGAAAATGGTGAAAATTTTTTTGCTTCACCGCTGAGGTATAGCGTTTGCCCAGCGCACGCATGACGGAAACACGAATATGAAGGCACTGCAAGGGAACCTGATAATATTTACAGATATGGACGGGACGCTTCTTGATAATGCGTACTCTTTCGAAAAGGCGCTGCCCGCCCTTGAACTGATCAGGGAAAAAAATATACCCCTTGTGTTGTGCTCCAGTAAAACACGGGCGGAAATTGAGCGTTACAGGGTGCGACTTGAAAATACACATCCGTTTATTTCTGAAAACGGCGGGGGTATTTTTATCCCGAAAAACTATTTCAGACCGGAAATCCTGAGCCGCTGCCCGGGCACCCCGGAGGCGGGGGATTATATTGTCATAAGGCTTGGAACGAACTATGCGGATTTGAGAAAGGCCCTGACGGAACTGCGTTCAGAGGGATTCGATATTACCGGATTCGGCGATATGAACAGCGCGGAGATCGCGGCGCTGACGGGTCTGGAGATTTCAGAGGCGGCGATGGCCGCGCAGAGGGACTTTGATGAACCGTTCAGATTCAGAGGAGATGAAAAGGCATTGAAGAAACTCTTGCAGCGGATCAGGTCCAAGGGCTTCAACTATACCCTGGGAGAACTGTTACATTTGACAGGTAACAACGACAAGGGCAGGGCTGTGGAGGTTCTGAAACGCCTGTACGCGGCGCAATACGGGGCTATCATCACCGCCGCCTTCGGCGACAGCCCCAATGACATAGAGATGCTGAAAAAAGTCGATTATCCTGTTGTCGTCAGGAGAAACGACGGCAGATGCAATCCCCGGATTCTCAGGGAAGTCAGGGGCTGTATCAAATCCGACCGTCCAGGGCCTGAGGGATGGAACCGGGCGGTTATAAAATTACTTGAAACCGTGCTCCTCTGAAGGGAATACACCCTTTTCTACTTCTTCCCTGTACGCCCTGACCGCCTCCAATGCCCCTTTCCTGATGTTTGCGTATTGCTTGACGAACCGGGGAACAAATCTCTCAAACAGCCCGATAACGTCATAGAGAACAAGCACCTGTCCGTCGCAGTGGACTCCCGCCCCTATGCCTATGGTGGGAATTGAAAGCTCTTCCGTGATCCTCCGGGCAAGCCCCATGGGGATGGCTTCCAGCAACAGGGCGAATGCGCCTGCATCCTCGATGATATGCGCTTCCTCCACCAGTTTTTTCGCCGCTTCCTCTGTCTTGCCCTGAACCTTGTATCCTCCCATCCTGTGTATGGATTGCGGTGTGAGGCCGATATGCGCCATTACCGGGATGTCAGATCTGGTCATGGCCCTGATGTGTGCGGCAATTTCAGCGCCGCCTTCCATTTTTACCGCGGAAGCTCCTCCCTCCTTGAGAAACCTTCCGGCGTTTCTTACGGCATCGGAAATGTCCGCCTGGTATGACATGAAGGGCATGTCCCCTATCACCATGGCGTTTTTGACGGCCCTTGCAACTATCCTTGTATGGTAGATCATCTCATCCATGGTTACCGGGAGCGTGTTCTCCAGTCCCTGTACGACCATGCCGAGTGAATCCCCCACAAGAACAGCGTCTATTCCCGCCTCATCCACAATACGCGCAAAGGGATAATCGTATGCCGTAAGCATTGTGATTTTCCCGCCGTTTTTTTTCTTTGCCAGAAAATCCTGGATTGTAAAACCGGGCATGTTATCCGACTATTTCCACCAGTTCCAGATCAAAGATCAGTTCCTTGCCGGCCAAGGGATGATTCGCATCCATCATAAAGCCGTTTTCTGTGCGTTGTATTACGGTTACAAAAAAAGAGCTCCCGTCCGGTTTATGCATCTGAACGGTTTGTCCGATTTGGGGATCAAAATCCGCGGGGGCGTTTTCCCTCCTGAATTCAAAGACCTTCCTTTCATCACGCGGACCGTAGGCATCCTCCGGGGGGATTGTGATTGTCTTCGTCTCATTTGCGGACATGCCGACGATTCCCCTTTCAAAGCCCGGAATCGCAGTTCCCTCACCGATGGTAAACTCTATCGGATCCGTCTTTACCGATGTCTCGACCACATTTCCATTTGCATCCTTTAACGTGTAATGCACCTTCACCCTGTCTCCAGCCTTTGCCTGCATTGATTGCCTCCTCTGTTGAATTTACAGTACGAAAATTTCATTCCGTTATCATGTATCGTGCAATGCGCATAATTCCTGATTGCGCCCGAAATAACGTGCCAGGCTTCAGCCTGACTTCAGTTTCCAACAATTATAACACATCGGCGGAGGTAAATAATCCATGCATCTGCATAAGCTGCCGGCAGCGGCGTAAAAAATTGCGGGATCCGGAAAAGCTTTATCCGCGGTTCCTCCGCTCTCTCCGCCTGACAATGATAATACCGGTTCCGGCCAGTATCATGAAAAGGCAGAGTATCTGGCCCATGCTCAGGAACCCGAAAAACAGCCCGAGCTGGCTGTCCGGTTCGCGGACAAATTCTATGAAGAACCTTACGCTTCCGTACCCGATGATATACAGTGCAAGGAAAAAACCGTCGAAAAACTTCCTGTTGCGGATTTTCCAGAGTATGAAGAAGAGGAATATCCCCTCGAAGAATGCCTCGTACAACTGCGATGGATGCCTGAGCTGATTGGTCCTGTCAAGCGGGAAATACATGCCCCACGGCACTGACGTGACGCGACCGTAGAGTTCGCCGTTAATGAAATTCCCTATTCTGCCGAACGTGTATCCAAGCGGTATCGACGGGATGAGAAAGTCGGCGAATTTCCAGAAATTCACCCTGTACCTGTAACAGAACAATGCAGAAGCCGAGATCACGCCGATCAGTCCGCCGTGGTAAGACATCCCTGCAAGACCCGTGAAGTGAAAACCTCCCGAAAAACTGAAGGGCAGAAATATTTCCAGCGGATGCGCCATGTAGTAATCAAGATTGTAAAAAACGACATATCCGATCCGTGCCCCGAGCATGAGCCCCAGTATGGCCCATACAAAGTAATTCTCGACCGTATCCCTGGGATAATCATACTCTTTCCTTTTCAGCCTGTAAGCTGACAGCAGGTATACAGCGGCAAAGGCGACGACATACATCAGCCCGTAGTAACGTATCTGAAACTCCCCGATACGGATAATGTAAGGCTTGATATGTTCCGGTATGTGCTGCCAGAAATTTATGAACTGATTTGCCATTTAAACATGCCCTATGCCGGCGGGTCCCTGAATATCACATATTTGATAAAGCTGGAGATTCTTTGTAGAGACCTCAGGAAAAACACCGCGGAAATAATAAAAATAAGGGCTGCCGCCGCCTTTTCGAAGGTATCCGTATTACCCATATGAAGAAATTTCTGATTTACTATATTAATCGTACTTAATACGAATAATATAACAACGAATGTGACCATGAAATGGAAAAAAGCGGCGGCCCCCATCATTGCGTAAAAGCCGATACGGCGAAGCATCTTTCTTGTTCCGGAAATCGGCATGTTTAACTCATGACAGTCCGGCCCTTTCCATGATGAGCGGCACCTTGTCTTCAGCGCCGATGGCCATTATATGAACGCCGTCACATATTTTTTCGTCACGCAACTGTTTTATATGGCGCGCCGCGATATTTATTCCCGCGTCAAGGGCGTTTTCTTTTCCGGCGGCCTTCAACTCGTCGATGAGACCGGAAGGCACGGTGATGCCGGGGACGAACTTATTCATGTAATTCGCCATTCCCGCGCTCTTCAGGAGTACCAGCCCTGCGAGTACTTTAACCGGGAATTTTCTTGCATATTTCATGAATTCCCTGAACTTGTCAATATCATAGATCGCCTGGGTCTGGAAAAATTTTGCTCCCGCCCCGACTTTTTTTTCGAATTTCATGAGCTGCGGTTCAATGGGATTCGCCTCCGGCGTTACCACGGCGCCCTGGAAGAAGTCTGTTGCCCCTTTCATCTCATTGCCCATCATGTCCCTGCCGTTATTAAGGGAATCAACGACCCTGAGGAGCTGCACGGATTCAATATCGTATACCGGCTTTGCACCCTTGTGGTCCCCTGCATCAGGATGATCTCCGGTCATGCACAGGACATTCCTGATCCCCAGCACGCTTGCGCCGAGCAGGTCCGACTGAAGGGCGATGCGGTTGCGGTCCCTGCACGTCATCTGAAGTATGGGCTCGTGACCCATGTCGAGGAGTATCCTGCATATTGACATGGAATTTATTCTCATTACAGCGGACTGATTGTCCGTTACATTAACGGCATCCAGCCTGCCTTTAAGCATTTCAGCGTCATGGAGCATTTCCTTTATATCCGTGCCTTTGGGCGGGCCTATTTCTGCCGTAACCACGAATTTGCCGGAATCAAGTGCATCTCTGAAATTCACTTTTTAACCTCCTCTTTCTTTTCACGGGCATTGATGCTCATGGGTTTTTTGTGGGCCGACCAGTCCTTGGGCTCTGCTGTTTTTTTCATATCCTCAAGTTGATCGAGGCGCTTCAGCCTGTTGTATATTCTCACCCATGCACATTCAATATCATCGCTGATCTCGCATTTTCCGTTATTCGTTCCACCGCAGGGACCGTTTAAAAGACCTTTCGGACATGCGGTAACCGGGCATATCCCGCCGGTTTTATCGAGTATGCATTTACCGCACAGGGAGCACCTCTCATCAAACATCTGTATCCTCGTCATGTTACCGAGAAACAGGGAGTCATTGGTCGGGTAGACCGGTTTATCCTGGAACAGTTCGACCGCTGTCTGGGTGCCCGCACCGCAGGACATCACCAGAATGCAGTCGGTTTCCGCAAGCGCATCCTTGAACTGTTTCAACTCCACCTTTGTGCCCAGGACCTGGCAGCCCGTCTTGGCGACAAAGGTGCCGGTCACCTTTTTGCCTTCCGCTTCAAGCGTCTCTTTCATTTCCCGGAGTTCGGGCTCCCCCCCTGTTCCGCAGAGCGTTGCACACTCGGAGCAGCCCAGGAGAAAGAGACTGTTGCAGTTTTTGATATTCTCCATTATGTCCTTATGCCCGCGTTTCTTTGTGATTATCATTTGATTTCTCCTTGAAAAAAATATGGTTGTTATTCACCTTTTTTTATCAATTCAAGCAGTTCCACCCTCGTTGACTCCTTGCTCCGGAATATCCCCCTGACCGCGGATGTTACGGTTCTTGCGTTGGGTTTTTTTATGCCCCGCATCGACAGGCAAAGGTGCTCTGCATCTATTATCACCATCGCCCCGCGGGGTTTCAGCTTCTCCATGATCATATCCGCAAGCTGGGTGGTCAGGCGTTCCTGTACCTGCGGTCTTTTGGCAAATACCTCAACGGCTTTGGCAAGCTTGCTGAGACCGACGATCTTGCCCCCCGCAGGAATATATGCAACATGGGCCTTTCCTATAAAGGGCAGCAGGTGGTGTTCGCATACAGAGTAGAAAGGGATGTCCTTCAGGAGAACCATCTCGTCGTGGCTTTCCCCTTCAATCGGTCTCAGAATTTCCTTTGTGGGTGTTTTGAGCCCGGAAAATATCTCTTCGTACAGGTCTGCAATACGCCGGGGCGTGTCCTTCAGGCCGGGCCTGTCCGGGTCTTCGCCGATGCCCTCAAGGATCATCCTTACGCCTTTCTTTATTTTGGTTTTGTTCATGCTGGATTCAGGTGACTCTCCGTCATATGTCCGGAATTTTAATCCGGCGTCATTTTATCTTACACTTGCACAAAACTATCGAAAACTATCGCCAGCGGGCTCTTCGCCCATTTAGGCAACATTAATGTGAAATGGTTAAAAAGTTTAACATTTGGGGATAATCGGTGTCAAAAACGGGATGCGGTTTTTGAAGATAACCTTGCGGTTGTATAAAAATGCCGCCTGCAGGCATGGTGGTCTGAATGAAAAGCTTTATCTGCGATACCTCGGGGGGGTATTACATACGCCCTATCGACATATCTTCGGATTTTCAATCTTCGTTATTTTCTGCAACAGGGACATCAAGTGCTGAATACACGCTGACACAGATCAGGATGTAATCTGTCTAACCGCATCCACAATTTTTTGTATTTCCCGATATTGCAAACCGGTCCAGAACGGCAGTGATATTGTCCTGTCGCCGATTTCCTCGGCAACGGGAAAGTCCCCTCTTTTATACCCAAAGTGTTTCCTGAAGTAAGTGAGCAAGTGTATTGCCCTGTAATTTACGGCAACGCCTATGCCGTTTTCGCTCAATTTCCCGAGTGCATAATCCCTCTTGTCTTTATTGACCCAGATTGTAAACATATGATAGGCGCTTTTTGATTCGCTGTCGATCGCGGGATATGTAATCCCGGGGACATCTTTCAATAGTTTAATGTACTTATTGTAAATTTTTTTCCTCTTGTCCCAGAGTGTATCTATCCTTTCAAGCTGCGGCAGGAGCAACGCCGCCTGAATGTTGTCCATGTTGTATTTCCAGCCGAATTCAATCATGTCCCAGTGTTTATAGGCTCCGGCGTATCTGTCCGCCGCCTCTACGGACATTCCGTGCTGGCGGAGAACGGTCACCTTCTCAGCGAGTTTTCTGTTGTTCGTGGCAAGCGCCCCGCCTTCTCCGGATGTGATATTTTTTGTTGCATAGAAACTGAAGCATGCCGCGTCGCCTAACTGGCCGGGCCCTATACCGTCACGTTTTCCTTCAATGCAATGGGCGGCGTCTTCGATGATTTTCAGATTGTACTTGTCGGCTATTGTCCTGATCTTCTTCATGTCACACATCTGGCCGTAAAGATGCACGGGGATAATCGCCTTTGTCCTTCCGGTAACGGCATTTTCTATTTTTTCGTGATCAATAAGCCCTGTATCACGCCGGACATCGACAAATACCGGCTTTGCACCGGCCTGCATGATCGCGGTTGCGGTGGCGATAAAAGTCATGGGTGTGGTGATTACCTCGTCGCCGTTGCCGATGCCCAGTGC
>WFVK01000200.1 GCA_015491705.1 Nitrospirota bacterium
TATCACCACTGTATTGCCCCTTGATTGTTCTATGCCGTATCTTATTGCAGTGGCGAGGCCGCGGTCTCCTTTTCTTACAAAGAGCCGGACCTTGCCGGTGTCAAAGTTGTTTCTGACAACATCGGCCGTCCCGTCAGGGCTGTCATCATCAACGACTATCACTTCATGGTTTATCTTTTCTTCATTCAGCACATTGCTGATTGTAGTGATCAGTTCGGCGATATTTCCTTCTTCATTATATGTGGGCAATATTATGGATGCCTGCGTCTTCATTAAGGTTAAGCTCAAAAATTGATCAGCGATTTTTATATCTCACGGATTCAATAGCCCTGCACACCGTCTTTATATCGCTGTCCGTCAGTTTTGTGGACGACGGGAGGTTGATGCCTTTACGTGACAGCTCGTCCGCCACAGGATATTCCGCGTTATTCCTGTACATCGGCAACTGGTGAAGAGGATAGAAGAAAGGGCGGGTGTCAATACCCATATCTTTCAAACGTGCCATTACCTCATCACGTGATAATCCGAAATCATCCTCTATAAGTATAGAGTACATCCAATATACATTTTTGCATTTGTCGGCCTCAGGCGGCAACGTGATTCCATCCATGTTGCGGAGGAACGAATTATACAGGGCCGCATTCCGGCGTTTTATCGAGATAAAATCATCTGCCTGCTCCATCTGCGCCACTCCGATGGCCGCCTGTATATTGGTCAGCCTGTAGTTGTAGCCCGGTAAGTCATGCCAGTATCTGCGATCCTTGCTCATGGCATGATCACGGAGCAGGCGCATCTTCTCTGCAAGGGCAGGGCTGTCGGTAGTGATTATGCCGCCCTCGCCGGTTGTTATGATCTTATTGCCGTAGAAGCTGAACACCCCTGCATCTCCAATGCTTCCGACGCGTTTCTTTCCATATTCGGCTCCGTGCGCCTGTGCCGCATCCTCGATTACTTTCAGGTTATGGCGTTCCGCTATCCTCAGCACGGCATCCATATCACATGGATGCCCGTATAAATGCACCACCATTATCGCCCGGGACCGCTCTGTTATATGCGCCTCTATTTTTTCAGGATCAATATTCCACGTTTTTTTATCCACATCGACAAACACGGGCCTGGCGCCGCAGTATAATACCGCATTGGCGGAGGCGACAAATGTCAGGTCCGGCATTATAACCTCGTCCCCGTTTTTTATATCAAGCGCCAGCAGTGCGAGGTGCAGAGCGGCCGTGCCGCTGCTTGCCGAAACTGCATGTGAAGTGCCGCAGAAGCGTGCAAATACATCTTCAAAACTCTTGACGTATTTGCCGATCGAGGATATCCAGTTGGTCTTAATGCAATCCGTTACATACTCGAGTTCTTTGCCGCTGAGGAACGGTTCGGAAACAGGTATCATTTATATCTTCCTTTTCATCATAATCCCTGTGATCCCTGATTAGCCAGGGTATTATATAGGACGTGAATGAATCAGTACCACTGCACCGCCAGCCTGGTTCTCATTTTATAGGCTCGCCACATCATCCGGAGTGTCACCTTTATCCCCTCAATACCGAGAAAGGGAAATGTTACGGGAATGGAAATTACATACAGTATCAGCGCCAGTTTCTCCTGTTCTATTGCTATAAGCCATCTGATCACAGGCTTGATAAAAGAGGGGGCCTTATTGTAAACGGGAATAAATTTGGATAAAGTTGCAGCCAGTTTTTTATGCGGATGCTTCAGTATGCTGGCATGGTGATATCCGCCCATGCCTTCTTTCACCATGTGGATTTCCTCTTCACCGAGGAAACCTTTCTCCACTGAATAGTTATAAAGCTCTGTTTGGGGGAAAGGATAAAAGATGTATCCGGACACCTGGTCAGGAGCTATCTTTTCCGCAAGGCCCAGGGTCTTCCACATGGATTCAGCAGATTCACCGGGAAGGCCGAACAGGGTGGATACCTGCAGGGATATCTTATGGTCCTTGATTATTTTCCCTGCTGACAGTATCTGCTCATCAGACATCGGCCGTTTCAGCAAATCCCTCCGGATTTTTTCATCGCCGGAGTCCACACCCAGGAATATTTGCATGCAGTTGGCGCTTTTCAGCATGGATATAACGCGCCTGTTGACAGTCGGCGGGAAGACGAAACAGTAGAAAGGAAGGTTTATCTCTTTCCTGTATATCTCGGTGAATTCTTCGATCCACTTCATATCTGTCGTAAAGGTGTCATCATGAAACGAAATATATTTGACATCATACTTGCTTAACTGGAACTTCAGTTCCTCAATAACATTGGCAACACTCCGTCTCCGGAGAAATTTCCCCTTTCCTTCGTTAAGCTTTCTCTGAAGGTGTATATTGCAGAAGGTGCACCTGAAGGGACATCCCCTGCCTGTGATAATTTCCAGGTTATCATAAAAACAGCCGTATTCATAAAAGAGAGTCTTGTCGGGAAAAGGCAGGCTGTCCAGGTCCTGTATCAGATTGCGGCGCTCATTTTTAATTATCCGGCCGTCTTTTTTGAACCAAATGTTTTTGGTATCGTAAATATCCTCTCCCTTTTCCATCTTATCAAGCAGTTCGGGAAGGGCCTCTTCTCCTTCCCCGATACAGACCATGTCGATATTGTCATTCTGAAGGACGTATTCCGGCAGTGCCCAGACGTGAGGTCCTCCCGCGATCACCGGCACTGACAGTTCTTTCTTGAGAGCGGGAAGCATCTCATTGAAAAAGGGGTATAGATTCGTGGGAATGGAAAGCGCCAGGATATCAGGATTAAATCGTTTGGCTTTCTCGATCAGGTACTTGTTCTGATTAAGGCCCTTCATGAAATTAAGCCTCAGAAAGAGATTGTCGTCAAGCCCCGGATCGAATATGAGATCATATTGATGCCCCCTCCTCTTCAGAGATGACATCAGGTATTCAATGCCGAGGTGCTCAATTCCTCTGTAGTAAAAAAGAACCTTCATATTACCCCCCCTGTTTTAATCAGTTCATGTTGCGTAAAGTCATTATCTGATCAACCCGCTGTCATTTCGAACGAAGTGAGAAATCTTAACCCGTCGCAATATAAAGATTTCTCCCGCTGGCGAAATGACGCAAGCTCAGGATCAGTTTCAAAAATCAGCTCCTGCAACAGATACCAGCTAATATATTGCCGGAGTGAATCCCGCGCCTTTAAAACCCGTATTTCGAGGGCAAAAAGGATATCCGGGGGATAAAAATAAAAAATACCATCTCGGGAATATGTTTAATAAGTTTCCGGCGTTCAAAAGCAAATCAGACAATTTGTAATTCAATGGGTGGTGTCAGGGAAATCTGAAGAATGGAGACCTGGCACTACCTTATGACAGGAGCTTTTTGTGCCTGGCAAAAAAGGGCCTTTTGATGGGTGAACCCACGGATTTATCCGCTTTATGCTCCCAATATCCATTTTGTTATGTTTCTTTTGATTCGCTCTAACCTCAATGATGAGATATTTCCAAGTTTCCCTTATAGCCCTTTGCCGCATCCTCAACACTTATAGTGTCACCGTTGGTCTCAATTACCCATTTGCCGTCATATTTCTCAGCCTCCCTGACGGCAGCACGGTCTATGCTTATTTTATCACCGGCTGTTATCTTCAGGCACTGACCGGTTATAAACGATATATTTCTTTTCTATGTCCAACCTTTACGATATGAACAGTCAAGTCATCAGCCTGAATGGAATAAATTATTCTGTAATCCCCTTGTCGAACCCGATACCGTTCTCTATGTGATAACTTTTGAGATCCTTGCGGCCTGGGGTTTAAAGACAACGCCTTTATCTTTCTTAATATTTTTTGTAGTTCCTTTTTGGGTATACCTTCAAGTTCTTTTAAAGCAGACTTTTTTACAGATATCTCATATTTTGCCATTCTTTTTCAGTTTCTTAAGAACATTCTCGAATGCTATTAATGGTTCATCCTTGCGTTCCTCAAAAGCTGCAAGATCAATTGAATCTTCTGCCAAAGAATATTTAATTGCATCATTCACTATTTCAGATATAGAATGGTCTGTCTCTGCCGATTTAATGCGTAAAGCTTTGTGAAGATCAGGATCAAGATAAATTGTTGCCCGTTTAGCCTTAGTTTTCATGTTTCATCCTCCTGATAACATCATAACGTCATAACGCTTTAATGTCAATCGGAAGGTTTTCATTTATCGTTTATAACATCTTAACAGACACAATCCGTATTTGCTGACTCTTTGCCGGTAATCGTTTGAATAAACCTTACAGTTGCATAACACCATCGCCCGCATGCCGGAGAGCCCGGCGGAAAAGCTTTATCTGCGATTCCCTGAGGAAATATTCAGCACGGCATGTTATAAAATAACCCCTCCCGGCCTCCCCTTAACTTAAGGGGAGGAGTAATTTCCTTCGCCTTATAACCCTTGAACCCTGAACCGG
>WFVK01000201.1 GCA_015491705.1 Nitrospirota bacterium
ATGTCACGCCATCATCCGGCATAGTCTACCTGATATATTTCTCAACAACATCCGGGGGCCAGGACTTCCAGGCTCAGCCTGATTTCACCACAACGGCAGGCGCAACCTCCTACAGGGTGTCCGGACTTTTAGCCTCGACAACCTACTACTTTGTGGTAAGGGCCAAGGATGAAGCGGGCAATGTCGATACCAACACGGCAGAGGTCTCGGCAACGACACAGACACCTGCGGATACAACACCGCCGACATTCGGCGGCGCCACGGGGGCGACGGCCGTCTCAAGCAGCGAGATAGACCTGTCATGGACTGCGGCGACCGATGATGTCACGCCATCATCCGGCATAGTCTACCTGATATATTTCTCAACAACATCCGGGGGCCAGGACTTCCAGACGCCCAACTATACCACGGCTGCAGGGGCCACCACCTATGCTGTAACAGGGCTCAGCTCTTCAACAACATATTATTTTGTGGTAAGGGCAAAGGATGAAGCGGGCAATGTCGACACCAACACGGCAGAGGTCTCGGCAACAACACCCTTCGGTATGATGTAATTGCACTTGCAGTATTACAAATCAGCTTGTTTATGTCGGACCGCAGCAGATGCAGGCTGTGATGTTTTACCAGGCGGAGTCCTGTAATTTTTAATGTCGCATGAACGGACAGTGAGGGCGTGGAAAAGTTGAAAGTTCAGGGAGCAGGGGTTAATAAATTGATATGTTCATGCAAGTGAAACGGCAAGTAAATTCATTAAAACTTTTTATGCTAAAATACCCGGCAGATGACAGACGGCATCACAGTTCGCATACTCGGTGACTTCGGCCCCTTCTCGAACCTGGGCAAGAGCATAGCTTACCAGGTAACCATAGGACGGTCCTCGTATATTATAGACTGCGGGGCCCCCCTGTTCCAGCAGCTCGGCAGCCGCCAGCTCGGCGAGATCAGCGGTCTTATCATTACCCACTGCCATGACGACCACAAGAGATGGTTTACCGACCTTGCACTCTTCAACATGTATGAATCAGGCGCGGGCCGCAGGTTCTTTTATCTTGCCTCTGAAGATGTCAATGAGGAGCTTCTCAGGGCATCAGGCCCGGCCCTAGACAGGAGCCTGTCAGGTGATTCAAAGAGAATAATAGATATATCATGCGGGCAATACGCGGATTACAGGATAATAGGCCCCCGCGCCAGATACAGGATAAAGCGGGTGGATGAAGGCATGGGAAAGACAGGCCTTTATATAACCGACAGGGAGGGCAACATCGTCGCTCCTGATACTGCAAAGATCGTTATAAGTAAAAAGACCGGCAGACCAAGGATGCTTTTTAAAGACCCGGACTACAGGGAATGGATTGAACCGGAGAGCTTTTATCCGTTTTCATCCTCTGTATTTTATGAAGATGACAAAAACATTTACCATGCCCCAGAGGGGTTTGCCATTGAGGCCGTCAAGGCGCCGGTCTGGCACGGCATACCGTGTACAGGCATAAAAATCACAACAGGCGGCGAGACCCTGATATTCAGCTCCGATACCGTTCATGACAGGGAACTCTGGAGACAGCTTTATACAGAGAAAAGGCCCCAGCGGCTCGGGATGTCAAGAAAGGAATTTGAATCCGCTGCCGTTATTTACGGTGACATCAATGACTACATAGAGCGCACCTGGAGCGAGGAGCGCTACAGGGAGGCAAGCGCTGCGTTTAACGATGCGGTCGTCATACATGATGTATCCGCAGGAAACAGCACTGTACACACGGACTACGAAAAACTCGACAGGACTTTCCTTGAAAAGGATTATGTCCTGTTGACCCACAGCCTTGACAGGATCACCTCTGAATGGGTGCTGTGTGACAGGGACAAGGTATTCCGGATCAGGGGCAAGAGTTTCTTTGAAGTGGTGGGCGATGAACTGTATCCGGTGAATGCGGACATATACCATAAGGAGGCAGGGAGATATTATGTCGGTTACAGGAATGAAGAGGGACGTTACACGGTGTATGAAAAAGACGGCCTCCTCGGACTCTGCAGCGCGGGAGAAGATGCGCCGGGCAGACCTCTCTACCGGGTAGACATGTATGAAGACATCTCCGGCAGGTACCTCCCGAGGCTGGAAGACGGGGACAGCGTTTATATTGAGCGGCCCGACGGACGGATAGAGCTTGTCGAATTCACGAATGAAGGAAGCAGGGGAAGGATCGTGGAGGACTGCAGGGGCCGTCTCGTCAAAGGAGGCGCTCCATAGGAACCGTACTTCAGAGATTAACCGCCGGATGTCTCGGGAAAGCGGCTGTATATGTCCCGCTGATTATAACTGTTGTCTTTGCCGTCCTGACTGTCCGGAATCCCTCGGTCATTGACGAGCATGTGGAAACCCTCCTTGTTGACTACAGGTTTAAGGTGAGGAATCTCCTCTCCCCCCCTCCGGTCCCCGGCAATATCGTGATAGTGGCCATCGATGAAAAGAGCCTCTCGGTATATGGAAGGTGGCCGTGGACCAGGAGTCTGCAGGCAGAACTGATTGAGAAGGTGCTCGAGGGCAACCCCCGGGCGGCAGCAGTGGATATCTTCTATCCGGAACCGGAGTCTCCCGAGGCGGACATGAAGCTTGCGGAAGCAGCCGGGCGTTATAAGGACAGGCTTGTTATTGCACTCGGGGTCGAAGTTGAAAAGGGGAAAAAATTCAGCGGGGACACGGATGACATTATCTATGACATGGCCATTCCCGGGATTGAAAACACCGGATATCTCAGGTCGGTAGAGGCGTACAGGGTGCTCTTTCCCCCTGCTCCCATAGCAGGCGCGGCAACGTTCGGGCATGTCTATCCCCTGCCCGACAGGGATGGAAAACTCAGGTGGGAGGTCTTGTATGTCAAATACGGCGAGGAGTATATCCCGTCCCTGGCGCTTCAGACCGCGCGCATCGCCATGGGCATACCCCCGGATAGGGTGCGCATCGTGGGCGGAGCAGGTGTCATGGCCGGGCAGGTCTTTATCCCCACTGATAAATTCGGCAGGCTCCATATAAACTATATAGGCAGGGAAGGGAGCTTCATATTCAAATCAGCGGCGGATGTGCTTTCAGGCAGTATACCGGCTGAATTCTTCAGGGACAAGATCGTACTTATCGGCACGACCGCCATGGCAACATATGACCTGAAAAACACACCTTTCTCAGCCAACATGCCGGGCGTGGAAAAGAATGCCACCGTGGTCGCCAACATACTGAGCGGGGATTTCATCAGGAAGGCCCCTGTCTATGTTGATCTCATCGTGGTCCTGCTCACGGGCATTGCCGCCTTACTGATAGGGCAAAGACAGAAGGCGCTGTATTTATCGCTTGTCTACCTGGCGCTTGTCGCCGCGATTATCCTGGCAAACCAGGCCCTGTTTACGTATTACGGCATAAGGGTCAATCTCCTGTATCCCCTGCTTACTGCCGTATCGGAAGGCATCTTCATTATAAGCTGCGGATATCTTGCCGAAGAAAAGAGGGCCGGGGAGATCAGGAGGATGTTTTCAAGTTATGTAACGGAAAAGGTCGTTGATGAACTGATCAAGAACCCGGATATGGCGCGGCTCGGGGGCGAAAGGAAAGAGGTAACCGTGCTCTTTGCCGATATAATGGATTTTACAAGGTTCTCGGAGGCGCACGCCCCGGAGGAAGTGGTGTCCATGCTCAACGAGTATCTCGGAGCAATGACAGAGGTTATATTCAAATGGGAGGGCACCCTGGATAAATTCGTCGGTGACGAGATCGTTGCCTTCTGGGGCGCGCCCATGGAGCAGGAAGACCATGCGGGACTGGCCGTGCGCTGCGCGCTTAACATGGTCAAGAGGCTCGAAGAACTGCAGCGGAAGTGGAGGGCGGAGGGCAGGGCCGTGCTTGATGCAGGCATAGGTATAAACACGGGGGAGGTTGTGGTCGGCAACATAGGCGCCGAGGGGAAAAAGATGGATTACACGGTCATAGGAGACCATGTGAATGTAGGGGCAAGGGTGGAGGCGCTTACAAGAAAGTACAACACCCGCATAATGATAACCGAATTCACCCTCAACAGGATAAGGGACCTTGTGACGAGAGGCGTCCTCTACCGCACGAATATATCCATAAGGGGGCTGGAAAGGGTGACGGTAAGGGGGAAGGAGAAACCGGTTGAGATTTACGAGGTAGGTTTCCTGACACCGGGAACCGCATCGAGGATACAGGAGTGTGAAAAGACAGCCGGCGCGCCAACGCGCGATTACAACGCCGGCCTGTCCGGAAGCAGGGAGGCGGACGTCCCCCTTCCCGGCACTGATGTCGCATGAGCGGGAGCGGGTATTTTTATGCAAGCATAGGGTAAAATAACCTTAACGTTGCATAAACCGGCGGGAGAGCCTGCCCGTAAAACCCTGTTTGAGGTTCAGGGGTTGCCGGTTCAGGGTTCAAGGGTTATAAGGCGAAGGAAATTACTCCTCCCCTTAAGTTAAGGGGAGGCCGGGAGGGGTTACTTTATAACATGCCGTGCTGAATATTTCCTCAGGGAATCGCAGATAAAGCTTTTCCGCCGGGCTCTCCAGCATGAGGGCAATGGTTTTATGCCACTGTAAGGATAACCTTAACATTGCATGAACGGGCGCTGTTTTTATGCAACTGTAAGGAGAAAAAAACAAGAGGAGTCTCAGGTGACAGCGAGTCTCGAAAAAAAGATAAGGCAGCTTAAGACATTGACGGAGCTTGCACCGCTCATCAATTCATCGCTGGACCATGAACTCATACGAAAAAAGACCATTGAGGCCACGACATGGGTACTTAATGCCGAGGCGGCGAGCCTCTTTCTGCTGGACAGGGCCACGGGCGAGCTTTATATAGACGTCGCCACAGGAGAGAAGGGCGGGAAGCTGCAGCGGGTGAGGCTGAAAAAGGGCGTGGGCATCGCAGGATACGTGGCGGAACACGGCGAGCCCCTCATAATACACGATGTGCAGCGTGACACGAGATTTTTTGAAGGGGTGGACAAGGCCAGCGGGTTTATCACGAGGAGTATCATTTGTGTCCCTGTCCGGTCCCGGGAGCGCACTGTCGGCGTGCTTGAAGGCATCAATAAAAAAGACGGGCACTTCGACGATAATGATCTTGACGTGCTGAATTCAATATCAAACTATGTGGCCGTGGCAATAGAGAATGCCTGCCTGCATAAAGAACTGAAAAAGACCTTTTATGACACCGCCGAGGTCATGGCCGATACGATTGAGCTGAGGGACCCGTATACAGGCGGCCATACAAAAAGGGTAAGGCGGTATTGCCTGATCATCGCAAAATATATGGGACTGGGCAGGAAGGAGCGTGAAACCCTGCATCTTGCCGCGATACTGCACGATATAGGCAAGATAGGCATAAAGGACGATATACTGCTCAAGGACGGCAAGCTTGAAGAAGCGGAATTTATCAAGATGAGGATGCACTCGCTTTACGGAGCGGAGCTGCTGAAAAACATTGAACAGCTCAGGGACGTGATACCGTGTATCAGGGCCCACCATGAACGTTATGACGGCACGGGATACCCCGACGGCCTCAGGGGCCGGCAGATTCCCCTCATAGCGAGAATCATCACTGTAGCGGACACCTTTGATGCAATGACCACGGAAAGGCCTTACAGGAGAAGACTTTCCAAGGAGGCCGCGCTGGCAGAGCTGAGGAGGCTTGCGGGAATACAGTTTGACCCTGATGTTGTCGCGGCGTTCATGCAGGCGTTTAAAGAGGGAAAGCTGCCCCTGTGAAGATTCCCGCCTCAACGCTGCATGCCCTGCACCGCGGCTGTATGAACGGGCTGGATGTGCAAGGGTGCGGAAATATGGTATAATTTCCCTGAATTAACCTTAATGTTAACACACCGCAACTCAAAAAAACATGAGCGACTGGGCAGAGATTCTGTTTACCTATGATGAGATGGAGGCGCAGATCGTTAAAGATGTCCTGGAGTCAGGGGATATTCAGGTCGTTGTGAACTCCATGAAGATAATGCCTTATCCCGTAAGCATCGGGAGGATGGGAGAGATCAGGCTCTTCGTCAGAAGAGAAGATCTCGAAAAAGCCCGTAACATACTCAGGGCGATGGAGGATACAGCCGCAAGAGAAAATGGAGACAATGATAGTTGACACCCTTAAAAAGAGTGAAGTGTTTTCTGTTCTCAAAGACAGGGAACTGAGGCAGATAAGCCCGCTGTTTGAAATAGTCACGTATAAAAACAACGAGACGGTCTTTGCTGAAGGCGACCCGTCTGATAAATTCTACATCCTTGCCGAAGGCAATGTGAAAATCCTGAAACACACGATGATGGGCAAGGACATCATCCTGGAGATCGTGTCGCCCGGGGATATTTTCGGAGGCGTTGCAGTGCTGGACAACAAGCCCTATCCAGCGGCCGCCCAGGCCATGAAATCCACCACCGTGATAAAGATAAGGCGACATAACCTGCTGAAGATCATGGAGGAATATCCCATACTGAAGCTTGAGATAGTGAAGTACTTCAGTGACAAGCTCAGGGACGCCCACGAGATGCTCAAGAATATAGCGACCGAGAGCGTGGAGAGGAGGATAGCATCACTCCTGCTTAAACTCTCCGAGAAAGTGGGAATTGAAGACAGCGGTTACAAGCAGATAGCATTTCCCCTGACCCGCCAGGAGATTTCCGAGATGGTGGGAACAACGGTTGAGACCTGTATAAGGACAATGAGCAAATTCAAGAAAAAGGGCATGATAAAATCGTCAAACGGCAGGATATCAATAAAGCCGGAATCTCTCCGCAGGCATCTTGAGGCCTGAACAGGGCGGGCAGAAAAGATGCTCTGCCGTCAAGTCTGATCCGCGGTGATTTTCACTGTCACGCGCCTGTTCCGGGCGCCGTCGAATTCGCAGAAGAACACCGCCTGCCACGTGCCGAGAACAAGCCTGCCCCCCTCGATAATCAGCGTCTGTGATGATCCTGCAATAGAAGCCTTTATATGCGCATCGGAATTCCCCTCTGCATGCAGGTATCCGGAAGAACGGGGAACGAGCCTGCTTAACATTGCCTGGATATCCTTCACAACAGACGGGTCCGCTCCTTCATTGATCGTAACCCCGGCCGTTGTGTGCGGCACATAAATAATACATGTTCCGTTCTGTACGCCGGACTCTTCCACGAGCGCCTGTACCCGGGAAGTGATGTCCACAAATTCCGTCCTTGTCGTGGTCTTGACATTGATGGTCCTTATCATTGCGTATCCTCCACGGTTATGCAGCATCAGGGGTCAGGTCCCCGTGATGCTGAAGAGATTATCATAAAAATCACCTGCAACGGAAAATTCGATCCTGAGCGCAAATATCTCATCCGGTATCCGCAGGTCCCTGATCTTCACAAGGTCCTTCTCCGTGGTGATTATGTCCAGGCCGCGTGCATCCCTTCTGATTTCATCCATGTCCCGCTGCCTGTAAAAGTAATGGTCCCTGAACTCCCTGAATTTTACCACGCGGGCCCCCTGTGAGACCAGCAGTGAGCGGAAATAAGACGGATTTGCAATGCCTGCAAACGCGTAGACCTCCCTGCCGGACAGTGTATCAGGCCCCGTGGCTGTCTCTTATACACATCTGACGC
>WFVK01000202.1 GCA_015491705.1 Nitrospirota bacterium
CCATAGGTTCCCAAAACCGCATATCCAAGATATTTTAGCGGTTTATTGCCTTTGTAATAATCCACCAATATTTCCTGCATTTCCTTATCTTTTATTTCGTGTTCATCAGAAAGATATTCCCATTTTTTATTGTAATCTGCTACTGCCATTTCTCAACCTCCTGTTTGCATAATAGACTGCCAAATGAAATATCGCTTATTGATTCGACGGAGTTGGTGTTACAGTTTTCCGTCAATTGTGTCTGGGCATATCTAATCACAACTTCACCTCCTGGGCAAGGGGGTAAGATGGTTCTGAAGGCATTCAAAACCAGGTAGCCTCCTTGAAGAACCTCTCAAGTTGGTTTTAAGACCATCTGTTACAAAAGGTTCTACCTCTCTTTCAACTCCCTCAGTATCTAATCCATCAGTCATCCTGCTTATCGTCGATGTTGAAAGCCTGGCTTCATATCCTCAAGGACCTCCCTAGGCTTACGCCAGGATACATCCCCTATAAACAAGGTCCTTATCACCTTCTCTATGTCTGCTGTGTATCTCTTCCTGTAAGGTATAAGTGCACCCCTGAAATTCCCATCCCTTGTCCTTGGAACCTTTTTCCCTGCCCAAGAGGTATTTTATTGCCCATGTAAAACTCTCCAATCAATACCACTATATCACACCCCTCTGCTACCAGACACAATTAATGAGACACAACTGATGAGAGGCAATAACACTTATACAGGTCAGGAGAGAGTCCCATTAGGGTTCATTTTTTCTCATCAGAAAAGAACCAAACTATCAACGCAATTCGTGTCCAAGCCAGTTAATGCTACCGGCAAGTTGTTAGCCTGCCTTACGGTTCCTTACTTATATCCATCCCTTGGTGTGCTTACAGTAATTGTACTCGTCTATCGCTTTCAACGGATTTCGGCCAATAGTTTGCTCTCCACCAAGACTTTGAATCTGCCCCCTCACAATTTGCATAAAACGATAGTATCTGTCCGCATTTGTCCCTATCTTCCCCAGCGGAAGATCGTAAGCTTCGGCTATGGTGCGGTCCCAAAGGGGAAAGAAACGCGGTGCCAGCAGATGCAAACACTTTGCAGCACCTACAGGACCAAGAACCATCTCGAAAGCCCTGAAAACGTCCTTAACTTTGCCCTCATCCTCTTGGTGGAAGTCTTCTATGGACCGTTGCCTGAAAGTGGTTAGTAGCGAAGAGTAGGCGTCGATAAGCCGCTCTATGTCGGTAAAGTGTTGGACATCGAATTTCCTGTACTGATAGAACATCTTGTTCCAAGTCTTAAGGAGCACAGCTAATGCTTCGGCAACACTCAATGATGTCCTCCTCTCCAGCGCCAGTGATACTAATTCCGTTGCAGCACGGTAAAAAAGATCACGCGGCTCATTTGCCTCAAAAGTTTGCCTCGCTACTTTAATGTCTTGTATGGTTGGCATTTGAACCATTCATCTCTCCTGGCTCAAGGCGGCTAACGATATAGCTAACTGGCGCGCTACTTTTTAATACGTCCATGCGTAGTGACTTGTTGAACATTGTCGGTTAAGTATTTTAAGACATCCTGTACCTCTACCATCATTCGCTCTTGAACAGTTTGGCTTTGCCACTTAGGTTTACGGTATTTTCTCATCCTATTTATGGAGTAGCGCATTCTTCGTAGTACGGGCTTTCTACCATTGTAGAACAACTGCCAAAGAGCTTCATAAAAAGCCTGGATAAAAACAAAAATTTTTTGAAGCTCTCTACTATCTGTCTTACTAAATAACTTTTGTATTTCCTCGGAATCTGACATTTCTTTATGAGCGTAAATCTTGTGCCTTATATCTCGATAGTTAGATGTATAGATCTTTCGATACACTTCCACCTTTTTTCTAAGCTTTCGAAAGTCTTTAACCGTTGGTTCATAAACCGTTTTCAAGTAGTTATTTAACCACTCATCTGCGTTATCACTGTCTTTTCTTTTACGGTTGGCTAAAGCCTTTTTCGAGAAGATTTTAATATTATCTTGCGCATATCTTAGTAATCTGTCTATGTTGTGTGGAGATTGTTGGTCAAATATCCGACCAAGTACGATAAAAAAAGAAGTTTGGAGTGCACCCATAACGGTGTTCCAAAACAATGGCGTACGATTTACTGCATTTAATGTCTTCTTTTTGTCGCTAATGATTAAGTTAAAAGTAAGATACGCATATAGATACTGAACACCTGCTTCAACTTCAGTGCGAAATATTTCCAACTCGCTAACAAATCTCTTTTCTGGATCTGCCATTATTTCTTATGCCAAAATTATGGATTATTTGCCGCTATGGAGCAAGCCCAAAGGCGGTAGCGTCAACAATTTTGTGTAAATTTTAGAACCCCCTGATAGGCTTATACTTCCGGTCCTCATTGAGATGCTTTGCAAGGCCAAACATTGTCCTCACACAGCTCTCCTCATTGGGGAAACTCCTCAGGACCTTTGAAGGCAAGTATACTTTTCCTGCAATTTCCTCCGGGCAAGACCCTACCTTTCTGGCTATACCCTCCACAAGGCTTATCCTCCTTTCTGAAGTCTAAAAACCATGGAGTTGTTTGGTTGCCGGAAGGATAAGCCTTTTTCTTTTAGGTTCGAGTGAACTTACACACTTTTAATGTATACCCACCGCCTCTCTGCATACGGGAATAATTCTTTTTTTCTTTATCCTTCAAGCTTATATCCTCGGAATACTTCATATGCGGATCCCTTCTTCTTTAACATTTAGAAGAAATGGCGTGTTGAACTTTTCAAAGATTTCGATAGGGTAATCGATGCAGGCAATGGTTATGTCATTATCAAGGGAAAATCTGCTTATTATCTCGTCTATTTTACTCCTTTCCTCCCGAGAAAGCTCACCCTTTACAAGGAGCAAAAGGTCAATATCTGAAAATTCACTTTCTTCTTTTCTTGCATAAGAGCCAAATAGTATCAAATCTTTGAATTTATCGCCCAGAACTTTTATAAGCTCTTGCTTTAAGCCTTTCAAAATCTTCTCTATTTCCACCACTCTTCCTCCTCTATTTCTATGGATGGGATTTGGAAGAGGCCCATCGAGATGCTTTGTAAGGCCAAACATTATACTCACACAGCTACCCTTTTGGCTACACTCCCTATAAGGCCTATCCCCCTTTCCTGGGTCTAAAACCCATAGGGTTGTTTGGTTACCGGAAGGATAAGGCCTTTTGCTTTTGGGTTCAAGGTGAATTTACGCACTCTTGAGGATGCTACCGTGCATACCTCTTTACGGGTGGAGTCCACGAAAGGTTTGACAGATGTCAGAAAAGTAGATAATTCACCTGAGCCCACAGGCCTTCAGAGCAGCGGCCAGGGGATCGGTGTAAAAGATGGGGTCTACCGCTCCCAAGATATCCCCTGGTACATCCAGCAAATGCCGCTTGTTTTCGATGGGCAGCAGCACACGCTTTGCTCCGTTGTCCATAATGGCCTGCAGTGGTTCAACCACGCTGTGCAGGGGCAGGATGTTGCCGTGAATGGTCATCTGGCCGAGGACCACCAACCCGGCCTGCACCGGCTGGTTTCGCAGAAGGGAATAAAGTGCCACGAAGAACGCCACCCCTGCTTCAACCCCTTCTTTGCTGGCCATCAAGTCTACCACCTGGACGTGGAAATCATAAGACTTCAGGTCTTGCTCGATTCCTATTTCTTTTGCTCGAGACTTGATATAACCAAATGCTGTTTGAATGGAATCCCTCATAGCCTTTCCGGGGCTGCCGGTGATCTTTAACTTACCCGATCCCGAGAACTTACTCACCTCGATCCGATGGATCGAAACCTTGTCGCCGTCGGTTACCGCTGCCGTGTAAACCGTTCCCGGAGGCAGCGGATCCGGAGGGATCAGGTCCCGGCCACCTTCCTCGGGTACGCCGACAAAATGCGGCTCTCGGGTGTGACGGTCTATGTAGGAGAAAGAGGTGCGGGAGTACTCAAATGCCCCCATCTTCTTCAGTTGCTCTTTAACGCGACGGCGGCCCTCCAAGGCCAACTCCAGAAGATCCTCCAACTCTTCACGACTGGGGTCCCCTCCAGGGTGGAGCAACTTTACCAGACCAGACACGGTCTTACGAACGGCCTTGACGTCTCGGGCATTGAGGTGATCCCCAAACTCCCAGTAGCGATCGATCAACTGATCGTAGCTGCGTTTGCGCAGATCGCGAAAAGCCTCGGCCAGGTAATCCACCACGAAGCCATAATGGGTTGTAAAGTATTCCGTTTGCATTTTCGGCGTTTCCCAGCCCGGCAGGTAGAAGTGCAGGCGGTCGATGAATGCCAAGTCCCGCAATTGATCAGGTAGAGGCTGGAACAGGTGACTGGTGCGCGTCAACATCTCAACCGGCTGGTCAAGATTTCCAACAAAGACCAGCGAGGCTTCTGCCGGAATCTCCTCCCGGCCACGAGAGAATGAGCCAGACTCCATGTAATCTTTCATGATCTGCACGCCGGTCGGATCGGTGAAGCGAATGCCAGCTACCTCATCAAAGGCAACCACATCCCACAATCCGACCAGCCCGATCCGGTTGGTCGCAAGGTTCCAGAACATTTGCGCTACGGTCGTCTTCCCGCCCGAGATGAGAATGCTGTTGGGAGATAATTCCCTGTAGACGAACGACTTTCCCGTCCCTCGCGGACCCAGCTCAACCAGGTTGTAGTTTCGCTCGACCATCGGAACGAGCCGGATCAAGAACAGCAACTTCACCCGGCGGTCGAAGTGAGAAGGCTCCAACCCCATGCTTCGGATGAAGAGATCTATCCACTCATCCGTCGTAAAGGATGACCGGCCTCGGATGTACTCGTTGAATTCGAAGGATGCGACCTGAATAGGCTTGAGGGCTGTGATGAAAAAGGGACGCTTCTGGCCGGAAACCTCTTCTTGCGGGTCGTAAAG
>WFVK01000203.1 GCA_015491705.1 Nitrospirota bacterium
CAATAAACGGCATTCAGCTCATGTTATTCGCCTGATTCCGGTCTTGGTCGGAATCAGGCAGTCCTTTGAATCTGCCCTTCTCTTCAATTCCTTTTTTCGACCTTCAGAAACCTTGCATTAATGGCCACTATCACTGTGCTCAGCGACATCAGCACCGCCCCCATCGCCGGCGTGAGCAGTATGCCGGCCTTGTAGAGCACCCCTGCGGCAAGGGGGATGGCAAAGGCGTTGTATCCCGTAGCCCACGCGAGGTTCTGTATCATCTTCCTGTACGTTGCACGCGCAAGGCCGAGTATGGCCACTGCATCAAGGGGGTTGCTCCTGACGAGAATGATGTCCGCTGTCTCCACCGCGACATCCGTGCCTGCGCCGATGGCAATTCCCACATCAGCCTGGGCAAGGGCAGGCGCGTCGTTTACACCGTCGCCGGTCATTGCAACCACGAGGTTTCTTGCCTGCACCTCCTTCACCTTCGCCGATTTCTCATGAGGCAGCACCTCGGCGAAGTAGTCGTCAAGCTGCAGTTCGCCTGCCACCCACGCGGCCACCTGCCGGTTGTCGCCTGTGAGCATCATGCACTGGATACCCATGCCCTTAAGCAGGGAGATCGCCTCTTTGGACTCCGGCCTTATGATGTCGGCCAGCGCCACGGCGCCTTTCAACTCTCCATCGATTATTACGAAGACAACTGTCTTGCCCTGTGAGGCCAGTCTCCCGATCCTCTCGTCACCGGCCCTGATATTATTCTCTCTCAGGTATCCGGGGCTTACAACTTTTACATCCCTGCCGTTCACCCTGCCTTCAGCGCCCTTTCCGGGGATGGCCCTGAAGTCTTCGACCGGGTATGTTTCAGGGGATGAACCGACTATGCCCTTTGCTATCGGATGCTCTGAATGGGCCTCCACGGATGCGGCGTACTTTATAAGCTCTTTTTCATCCGTACCGTCCCTGAACACCACGGTATCGGTGACCCCGAAACGGCCCTCGGTGAGGGTGCCTGTCTTGTCGAATATAATGGCCTGTATGTTCCTGGCCTTTTCAAAGGCCGCGCGGTTCCTTATCAGGAGGCCGTTGCCTGCGGAGATCGCTGTGGAGACGGCAACCACGAGGGGCACGGCGAGCCCCAGCGCATGCGGGCAGGCGATGACCATGACGGTGACCGTTCTTTCAAGGGCAAAGGCAAAGTCCCTGTTCATCAGGGCCAGCCAGACAAACAGTGTCACCGCCCCGCCTCCAAGCGCTATGACCGTAAGCCACAGGGCGGCGCGGTTAGCAAGGTCCTGGGTCTTGGACTTGCTCTCCTGGGCCTCTTTTACGAGCTCTATCACCTGGGAAAGAAATGAATCCCTGCCGGTCTTTTTGATCTCAACCGTGATCGAGCCTTCCCCGTTTATGGAGCCGCCTATCACCTTGTCGCCGGTCTTCTTGGATACAGGCATTGATTCCCCTGTAAGCATGGCCTCATTCACGGAGGAGTTACCGGCGACGACATCACCGTCCGCGGGGATCTTTTCGCCGGGTTTCACCAGGACCCTGTCGCCGGTATTGAGTTTATCCAGCGGCACGTCCTGTATGCCGCCGCCGGGCATGATCTTATGTGCCTCCGAGGGCATCAGCTTTGCAAGCTCTTCAAGCGCGCGCGAGGCCCCCATTATGGACTTCATCTCTATCCAGTGGCCGAGCAGCATGATGTCGATCAGGGTGGCCAGCTCCCAGAAAAACACCTTCCCCCTGAGCCCGAAGACAACCACGCTGCTGTAGACATATGCGGTTGTGATGGCGATTGCTATAAGGGTCATCATCCCGGGTTTAACGCTCCTGAGCTCGTTAAAGAGGCCCTTCAGGAACGGGTAGCCGCCGTAGAAAAAGACAAAAGACGAAAGTCCGAAGAGGACATAGAGATCCCCGCCGAACCTGAGCGAGCCGCCGAGGCCGGCGACCCTCTGAATCAGCGGCGAGAGGGCAAGTATGGGCACGGTCACGATCATCGATATCCAGAAACGTTTTCTGAAGTCGGCAACCATGTGTGAATGGTGGTCTGCATGACCCTTGTGCCTGTCATGTGCTTCATGGGCCGCGGGTGTGCCCGGAGCGCCGGCCTGGCCGTGGCCTGCGTGTCCTTCGTGCTTCATCTCATTATGTCCTTCGTGTGTCTCATGGGAAGCGGCCGTCTTGTCATGGGCGTTCATGTCATGTTTCATTGCACTGTGTTGATCTTTTCCCGAATGTTTGGAATGGTCCATGTTAACTTCTCCTTAATCCCGTATTACCGGAGACGGGGCGGTTTTAAAAGGATTTATTCTTACGGCAAGGGAAAACAGGTACGGATAATCATTTTTCAAATGCTTCATGTATTTCAGCCATTCACTGATCATATGCTTATACGCGCGGTTTATGTCGCCCGAGAGGTGTTCGCAGTCCGTCTCGGGCAGAACAGACAGGTCGGACCTCGCTGTCAGTTCCTCGGACAGGTGAAATACCGCCCAGAGGAGGTCTGTGAAGGAATCATGTTCGAGCAGGCTCTGATTCTCCAGAAGCCGCAGCATGAATGCCTTTTTCTCCTCAAGCAGCTCCCGCAGGTCTGTCAGGCTGCCTTTGCGGCTGTCAACCCCGAGATCGGCATTGTCTGCAAACCTGAGGGCAGCGGTGAAGTCCTTCCCTGTCCAGTCGCTGTCTACAAGGAGATGTTTATTGTTTTTCAACGAGCCGTTGTCAAAGCCCGAGAGACATCCCAGCAACCTTGTTCCCACTTCACTGAAAAAGGCCCCTATAACCATGTTGAGCTTCTGCATCAGGATGCGCCGTTCCCTGTGATGCAGCAGGCGGTGGATAATCAGTGTGACCAGCAGGACTTCAATCGGCACAAAGGCGATGTCTCCAAGCAGGTAGATGAATATGTGGTGGGCATCCAGAAAGATTGTATAGTGGAGATAATAGAGAAGTGCGGACAGACTGATTAAACCCGCCCCGAGGATGACCTGCCAGCCGATACGTTTTTTCATTAATCCTTAAATCCCCGCCTTACGGTCACATGAAGACATTACAGTTGCTTAAAACCGTGGTCCGCCCCTTTATGCCGCATTAAAAGTGGTATATTCCGCAAGCTCTCCGTGAGGACCTCCGTGACTGTAATGGTTGCATAATGCCTGACAACAAGGCAATGATATAAATCATATTGTATGAACTTTTTCCTGTATGTCAAAACGGCGCTTACAAATATGCCCTGAAATATAATATGGTATATAAGGGCCTGTTGCGCAGTCCCTGTTTTGTCACACTGAGGCTGTTTCCCGGTCCTGCCGCATATTGACCGGAATTCCTGAAGCAGATTCAGACGGCGGTCTTTTTCCGTTTTCGGCAACAGAGTCGTGAGAAAAACTTAAACGCACAAGTGAGATCAGTCAATGAGAAACAGGCTCGGCATTCTTCTTTTCTGCCTGTTCGTGGTCATGATAGGCTACGGCCTGACACTGCCGGTGCTGGCATTTTACATCGAACGGCTGGCACTGTCCGGGGGCGCCAGCGCGGGAGAGGCGTATATCCACGTCGGCCTCCTCACGGGCGTTTTCGCCTTCATGCAGTTTTTCTTCGCCCCGCTCTGGGGCAGGTGGTCCGACCGCCTCGGCCGGCGCCCGCTCTTCATGATCGGACTGAGCGGCTACGCTGTGTTTATGGCGCTCTTCGGGATAGGGACAAATCTGTTCATGCTCTATACGGCCCGTATCCTTGGTGGCATCCTTTCAGCGGCCGTACTGCCGACTGCAAGCGCCTATGTGACGGACCTCACCTCAGAGGCTGAGCGCGGCAAGGGAATGGCATGGCTGGGCAGCGCCGCGGGACTGGGCGTGGTCACCGGTCCGGCACTAGGGGCATACATGTCCCGGGCCGGCTGGCGGCTCGAATACCGTTTCGGTGGTTTCTACATCGACGATTTTTCAATACCGTTCTTTGCCGCATCCGTGCTTGCGGTTATCGCTCTGCTGGCAACCATGCGTTTCCTGCCTGAATCAATCACCCTGCCGGGCCGCCGCCCTTATGAGAAACAGCCTCAGCGCAACGGCATCTCAGGCGCCGGCGCCGGCTGGAAGGTGATACGCAGGTCACTGTCTGATCTGCTCGCCATGTCTTTTCTCGGTTATTTCGCCTTGTCCCTGTTCGAAGGCACATTCGCCCTGCATGCAAAGAGGGTGATGAACTTCGGCCCGGCGGAGATGGGCCTCGTGTTTATGGTATGCGGGTTTGTTATGGCTGCGGCCCAGGCCGGCATAGTGGGCCGGTTCATCGGCAAGGCCGGTGAGATGCCCATGCTGTCGCTTGGTTTCGGGCTCATGGGCATTGCCCTTATCCTGCTGATGACAACACAGAGCATGGCACTTATCCTCTCCTATGTGGTGCTCTTTGCGCTCGGCATGGCCGCCCTTAATCCGGGCCTTGCTTCGCTGGTGAGCAAGCGCTCCGGGAAACACGCCGGGGCTGCACTCGGCCTGCAGAGCGCGGCCAACAGCCTCGGACAGGCCGCAGGTCCGGTGGCCGGCGGCATCCTGTTTGCATGGGATATACACATGCCCTACCTGCTGACAGCGGCCCCGCTCATTATCGCCGCCTTAACCTTAATGCTGCATAAACGGGCTGCGAATCCCGCGGGGAAAGCTTTATAGGGTTCGGGGTTGGGGGTTGTTTTTTTTGCCCCGGATTTTAATTCACATTTCATTAACCGGATTTTCACAGCAAAACATCTTTAAAATCAATAAGTTCAAAAAAATTCACTTTTCGCTTGACATATACAATATATTGTGGTTTAATTTCATATCGCATCTACAT
>WFVK01000204.1 GCA_015491705.1 Nitrospirota bacterium
CGGAAGACCGTATCCTTTATTTTCACCATCTGCTCAACCTCACCGTTGTCTGAATTTGCCGGACATAACATTCTAAAGCACACCGGGATAATATATCAACAACAATCCCGGCCCGGCGATGCCGGCGGCGTTTACAAATACCGCCCGTTATTGTTATCATTAATGTCCGGTTGCGGTTTTTTACCGTCAAAACACATCCCCTGCCACTGTCACAGTGTTCGGAAGCGGTATGTACGCAGCGTTTTAAGCGACACGGTTCGGGAGCCCGGAACAAACACGATGAGATGAGAGTATGTGCAGACTTGTCGCCATAACATCGGATGAATATTTTTCGCCTGTAGAAAACATACTTGCCCTTGAGACAATGAAAGAAGGCCACGACGGTTCCGGAATGGGGCTGATCCTCAAGGGTCTGGGCGGAGAATTCGAGGAACTGAAGGACTATCCCATTCTGTCGGGGATCTGCTCCAGGGAGGGGATCAACAAGCTCGACAGTTACATGGACATGGAAGGCTTCAGGCTGAAGTATGCCTGGACCCCGAAGACCAGGCATGTCAGAGGCATCAGGGCGAGAGACTACTATTTTGCAAGGGTTTATGATTACCCTGATGTATACAGGGACAGATCATTTGAAGATAAAGAGGCCCTTTTACTCAGGGCGAGGATAAGACTGAGAAACCTCGGCCGGGACGATGAGTCCATTATCGTATTTTCCTTTTATCCGGATATCATCACATTGAAAGAGGTCGGGGATCCGCTTCAGCTCGGTACGTTTTTCGGCCTCGACAAGTCGCCGCTCAGGGCGAAGATCATCTTTGCGCAGGGGAGGCAGAACACAAACTATGCCATAAACCTCTATGCCTGCCACCCCTTCTTTATCCAGGGATACGGTACCATGACAAACGGCGAAAACACGGCCTTTATTCCCATAAGGGAATTCCTCTCAAGCAGGGGGTTCCAGGGCTATATAGGCTACAACAGCGACAGCGAGGTCTTCTGTCATATCCTGCACTATATCTGCAAACGGCTCGGTTACCCGCTTTTTTATTACAAAGATGTTATTACACCTCTGAACGAGGCGGAGATCAGCCAGAGACCGGACAGTGAGGCCGTGAGGTTTCTGAAAATGTCTTTGAGACCCCTTTGCATAGACGGTCCGAACTGCGTGATAGGCTTTACCCCGGACGGGACATGCTTTATGGTTCAGGACGCCAAGAAACTGAGGCCCGGCGTTGTCGGGGGCGTGAAAGGGAAATACGGGCTCATGTCCGAAGAGTGCGGGCTTGACAGTGCAATTCCGCACAGGGATAAATCAAGGGATATATTCCCCATGAAATACGACATGGTCATTGTCAGGCCGGGTGCCGGGGAGGTGGAGATATGGAACCAGCTACACGGTTAGACAACAACCACGAACTGACTCTGAAGGATTTTCCGTATATCGTCCGGTGGAGGGATGACAGGTGCAAGCGCTGCGGCAGGTGCACCGCGGTCTGCCCCATGTTTGCAATAGAGCCCGCCGTCATTGTGCAGCGCGTGCTGCGCTCCGAAGGCTCCCTTCCGGAGCCCAAAGCGGTCAGGCGGGTCGTCACGATCATAAAACAGTCGACCGATATCGGAAAATACTGCACAGGCTGCGCAACGTGCAGCCTTGTCTGCCCGAATGACGCCATAGAACCCGAGTACAATCCGAGGCACAAGTTCATCTTCCACAAGAATAAAGGCGGGCATCCCTACAGGAGAGGCGGCAGGAGGAACAGCCCGGGCCTGTCCACCCTCGACAGGCTGAGATTTACCAGGATATCAATGCTCACGGACCCCGCCCTTGATGCGGGCAGGCATGAATTCAGGATCAGAACATATCTCGGCAGGGTCCTGCCTGCGGAAGAACTGCCCCTGAAGGTCGCGGACGGAAAGCTCGAGCTCGACCGGAAATCCGGCAAATTCATCCCTCCGGTGAGGGAGATTTACCCGGTCATGATAGGCAGCATGTCCATAGGAGCCCTGTCGCCCAACATGTGGGAAGGGCTTGCAATGGGCGTCACCTATCTTAACGAGGTTGAGGGCATGCCCGTTGTCATGTGCTCCGGTGAAGGCGGAATGCCCAGGCGCCTGCTCAAGTCCCGTTTCATAAAATACTTCATCCCCCAGATCGCTTCCGGATATTTCGGGTGGGATGAGATCGTCAGGGCGATCCCGGAGATGATAGAAGACCCCTGCGCAATAGAAATCAAGTACGGTCAGGGCGCAAAGCCCGGCGACGGGGGGCTCCTGATGGCCCACAAAGTCCTGAAACTCATCGCCGAGATAAGGGGGGTCCCCATGGGGGTGGACCTGCCATCGCCTCCCACACACCAGACCAAGTACTCGATCGAGGAAGCCGTTGCCAAGATGATACAGTCAATGTACATGGCATGGGGATTCAGGGTGCCCGTGTATCCCAAGATATCCGGCAGCAGAACCGCGAAGGCCGTACTCAACAACCTCGTCAGAAACCCGTATGCAGCGGCCCTTTCGATCGACGGTGACGACGGGGGGACAGGCGCGGCATACAATGTATCAATGGACAGCATGGGACATCCCATTGCCTCCAATCTGAGGGAATGTTATCTTGACCTTGTGGCCCAGGGCAAGCAGAACGAACTGCCGCTCATAGCGGCCGGCGGTGCAGGGAAGAGGGGAAACCTTGCTGCAAACGCCGCGGCGCTTTTTATGCTGGGCGCGTCCGCAGTCTCGATAGGAAAATATATAATGCAGGCGGCTGCCGGATGTTTCGGGGACGAATACAACCGCTGCAATGTATGCAATCTCGGAAGATGCCCGAGGGGGATAACCACGCAGGACCCGAGGCTCTACAGGAGGCTCGACCCCGATGTGGTCGCCGAGAGGGTTGTCGAGGTCTTTAAATCGCTTGACGTGGAGCTGAAGAAGATATTCGCGCCCATGGGCAGGAGCACGGAACTGCCGATCGGGATGTCGGACGGTATAAGCGCCGATGATCCGGCAATCGCCGAGAGGCTGAAGATAAGTTATGTGTGTTAACCTTGACGTTGCATAAGCTGGCGGGAGAGCCCGCCGTAAAACCCTGTTTGAGGTTCAGGGGCTGCCGGTTCAGGGTTCAGGGGTTATAAATTATTCCTCCCCTTGAGTTAAGGGGAGGGGTTACAATAATGTGCCCTGCGGAATATTTCCTGCTCTGTATTAATGTAAATGCGAGGTTGAGCAGGGGCGGTTATCACGATGAAGAAAGTAAAGAAAGTAACGATAAAAGGAACTGTTAAAGGCAAGAGGGTCCCGTCCAGGCTCCTTGAGGAGGAGATACAGGAGGCCGTTGAAAAGGGCGCGCGCCACCTTCATATAATAGCCAACGGCCAGCACGGCATCGGCGGCCGCATATGGCCGAGGGGCGAGACTATAAAAATCACGGTGGAGGGCCCTGTGGGACAGAGACTCGGCAGCATGGGCATGCCCGGGACGGAGATACTCATAAAGGGCAGCGTCTCGGATGACGTGGGATGGATAAACTGCGGGGCGAAGATAACGGTCCTCGGTGATGTCACAAACGGCGCCCATAACGCCGCTGCACAGGGAAGGCTCTATGTCCAGGGCGGCGGCGGCGCGCGGTGCGACACCATGACAAAACACAACCCGAAGCACGACCCTCCCGAGTCGTGGTATTTCAGGGACGTCGGCGATACATTCGCCGAGTTCAAGGCCGGCGGGGTTGCGGTTGTCTGCGGTGTGAACCCCAGGAACCCGGAAAACATTCTCGGGTACCGGCCGTGCGTGGGAATGGTAAGCGGTGTGATATATTTCCGCGGACCCATCAAGGGCTACAGTGAGGCAGATGTCAGGCTCCTTGAACTGAGCGACCAGGACTGGCAGTGGCTTACGGCCAACATGAAGCCCTATCTGAAGGCAATAGACCGGTCAGAGTTCTATGAGGAACTGACCCGTTCCATGGATGACTGGAAAAAGCTCGTGCCTTATACCGCCCAGGAGCGGGCCAAGAGAAGACCCTTTAAGATGTCCATCCGGGAATTCCGCACCGGCATATGGGAAAAAGGCGTGGGCGAGGGAGGTATCTTTGCAGAGTACCTTACCCATCCCCTCACAGTGCTTCCATATATCACAACAGGCGCGGACAGGAGATTCAGACCCGTATGGAACAATATGAAATACGCCCCCCCCTGCGAGTACGGCTGCCCGAGCGAGATCCCGACCCAGAAACGGGCCCGTTTCATAAGGGAGGGCAAACTCAAAGAGGCGCTGGAACTCGTCCTGCAGTACAGTCCCCTGCCTGCTACTGTATGCGGCGAGATATGCCCGAATCTCTGCATGGAATCCTGCACAAGGACAAGGCTTGACAAGCCCGTGAATATCAAGGAACTCGGCAGGGCGAGCATTGATCTGAAGGCCCCTGAGCCGAGGCCCGACACCGGCAGGAAGATCGCAGTGATCGGAGGCGGCCCCGGGGGGCTCTCCGCTGCCTGGCACCTGAGGCTCGAGGGACACAGCGTTGACCTGTATGAGGCCGAGAAGAAGCTCGGCGGAAAGCTCGAGTACTGCATACCCAGGGGCAGACTGCCGCAGGAGATTCTCAGCAGGGAACTGAAGAGGATCGCGGAGATAGGCATCAACATTCATACCGGCGTAAAGGTGGACAGGAAGAAATTCAATGATATCTACAGGAGCCATGATGCCGTGGTCGTTGCCTGCGGGGCCCATAAGCCGAGGAAGCTGGATGTGCCGGGGGTCAGGGATATGGTGTCGGCATATGATTTCCTCAGGGATATAAATACAGGCAGGCTGCCCGACCTGAAAGATAAAAAAGTGGTTATAATCGGCGCGGGCAACGTGGGGATGGACGTTGCCGCACAGGCGTTTCACTGCGGTGCAAAGGAAGTGACCGCGGTTGATGTGCAGAAGCCCGCGGCCTTCGGGAAGGAGCTTGAGATAGCAGAGTCCCTCGGAACGAAAATCCTCTGGCCCAGGTTTACGGAAAAGTATGTCAGGAAGGAAAGACGGATATATTTCACCGACGGCACCTCGCTTGAAGCCGACCTTGCGGTCGTTGCAATAGGCGATATGCCTTCAACGGACTTCCTGCCCCCTGCTGTCCACACACATAAAAACGGCTGGATACAGGCGGACGAGGCGGGGTTCACATCTGACGCAAAGATTTTTGCGGTCGGTGATGTGACGAGCCTGGGGCTTGTAACCCATGCAATAGGGCAGGGGAAAAAGGCCGCAAAGGCGGTGCACGCGCAACTTTCAGGGAGGTCGTATTACATGCCTGCGCCCAGGCCGGTTGTCCCTTATGAGAAGATCAAGACGGCCTATTACGACCTGCGCAAGAAAGGCCCGTTCAGGCCCGAGGCAGAGGCCGAGCGCTGCCTCTCGTGCGCGGTATGCAGGGACTGCCACATGTGTGAGGCGATATGCTATTACGGGGCCATCAGCAGGAACGCATTTGAGGACGGATCATACGAATATGTGGTTGACGATGAAAGCTGCATAGGCTGCGGTTTTTGTGCAGGCATCTGCCCGTGCGGCATATGGGAGATGGTCGAAAATATTTAGCCGTTCCGTCCGAATCCCCCTTAAACGAAGGGGGGCTATCACCTTCCCTTATAACCGCTGTTGAACCCTGAATCGATAACCCTTCAACCGTAAACCTTAACGTTGCATAAAGCGGCTGGAGAGCCCGGCGTAAAACCTTTATAAAGCGATGGGATATTGGAAATACGTCTCTGTTGCAGGAAGTAACGGGGAGTGAAATTGCAAAAGAGGTTGATATGCGCGCTGAATATTTCCTCAAGGAATCGCAGATAAAGCTTTTCCGCCGGGCTCTCCGGCATGAGGGCGATGGTATTATGCAACTGTAAGGTTAACAGGGTTTTGCGCGCGGCTCTGCCGCCCGTTTATGCACCATCAGGCTAAAGTTATGCAGTTGAAAGTGCGATATTAATTTATATATGTGCACAAGACTGCAAGGAGATGGGCGCTGTAATGTCCGTGAAATCCTCTGAAAAAGAGACCCGTGCCGGAGAATTCTTTGTTTCCGGATTCAAGATGGTCGTTTTCTGTCTGGTTTCCGCCCTCCTGGTTTCCGCCCCGCGCATATCTCATGCCGCAGGAGACGGCGGTATTGATGTTGTGCTGGTCATGGACAGCTCGGGAAGCATGAAAAAGACCGACCCCTTATCCCTGCGCATACCTGCGGCCAAGATGTTTATCTCACTCCTCGATGCAAACGACCGGGCGGCCCTCATAAGCTTCAGTGACAGGAGCTACCCCGTCAGCTATCTGGCACCGCTTGACAGCGAGGGCAACAAGGCCGCTCTCCTTACCGCTGCTGACAGGATCACATCCAGGGGGCTTTACACGAACCTGTATGAGGCACTGAAGGGAGGACTTGATGTCCTCTCCATGGGCGGAAAGACAGAACGGCCGGGGATAATAATACTCATGTCTGACGGCATGATGGATACAGGCGACGCCGATGAAGACAGGAGGCTTACCGGCAGGATTGAAAATGAGCTTGCCCGCGCCCTCATGGACAATCATATCAGGGTCTTTACAATTGCATTCACCGAACAGTCAGACACGGGTCTGCTCCGGAAGATATCGAAACGAACAGGCGGTTTTTTTAATCTCGCGCTCACGGACAAGGATTTTCACATGATATTCGCCTCCATATTCGAGAACATCAAGAGCCCGGATATGCTTCCTGTAACCGGCAACGGCTTTTTTATAGACAAGTCCATTGAAGAGGTTACGATTATTGCAAATAAAGGAAGTCCTGATACAAAGATACGCCTGAACTCCCCCGGCGGTCAGAGCTACACATACAACAAAAAGAAGGAAGGTGCCGACATCAAATGGTTCGTGTCAAACAACTTTGACATGATAACAATAAAAAATCCCGCTGAAGGCAGGTGGGAAATACTCTTCAGCACAGGGGAGAACAACAAGGTGTATATAATCACCGACCTGAGTCTCCGGACAAACTTCGACCGGTTGTATGTAGCCTATGGAAAGCCGGCGGATATTGATGTGTGGCTTGAAAAGGACGGACAACCCATAACAGAAGAAGACATACTGGAGAAAATCGATTTTTATATCGAACTGACACTCCCGGACGGCAAGACCATGAAACTGAAGGCATTCAACAGGGGAAACGGCATGTTTCAGCGGAGGATAGCATCCTTTAGTGAAGGTGATTACAGGCTCAGGATAGTGGCAAAAGGCATGACCTTTGAAAGGCAGAAGTTGTTTGTCTTCAATGTCCCGGGCCCGAAGGAAGCCGCGGATGAGCTGCCGCCTGCCGTGAGATCCGGTGAAAAAAAGGCGGAAGAGACTGACAAGCCCCCGGCAGAGATGCAGCCGGAGAAAAACGGCGAGACGGAAAAAGAAGAATATGTCTCCTGGAAGACCCTCATTGTCCGGTTTCTTATTATCAATATCGTGCTGTGCCTCGCCGGCCTTATCTATTACAGGAGAAGGGATCTAAGGAGTCTCCTGAATGCCGGTGTCTTAACCGGGATCATGGCCTTCATCCTGAGAAAAAAGGAAAAGAATGATACTGCAGGGGGCGGAACCGAAAAGACCCCCGCGGAAAGGGCGGTGCAGGCAAGGACGGAGCAGGAGGAGGCACGGGGCGGCCCTCAGGAAAGCGCTGATGCCGGCAAAGTGAACCACGGTGAGGAGACAAAAGAAGAACCGGCTGATACCGGCAACGGGACGCTGCCGGTGCCGGAAGAAGAGGAGCCGGCGGATAAAAAAGAGGAACAGGAAGCCGTGCAGGAAGAGACGGGAGAGACTGAAGCTGATGCCTCCGCCGGGGAAGCTGAAGCGCAGAAAAAGAAGATAGTGCTGGAGGAAGCAAGGGAAGAGGAGGCTGACGGTGCTCAGGGTTAACGCCACGGCATTTCTCTTTATACTTGAATTCCTGCTGGTGTTGGCGGGAATATCCGTCCTGCTTTTTCTCAGGTACAGAAGACAGAAAGAGAAAGAGGTTGTTTACAGGCATGAGATTCAGGAACTTCAGCACAGTGCGAGGGAGCAGGAAAAACAGAACGAAGAGCTTTTGGGTTTCAAAGAGGCCTTCGGCAATATGCAGAGGAAACTCGATAAGGTGAGGGCCATTAATCTGAAGCTGAAACAGGCAATCGACACACTGGTGCCCGAGGCCGAGAGAACAGAGGAATATAAAAAGCTGATTGCAGAAATTGAACAGAACAACAAAGAGCTTGACCTGTGCATTAACACCCTTGAACGCGAAAACGAGGAATTAGCCGCGGATGTAACCTCATTCAGGGATGAGGTGGACAGTCTTTCAAGGAAACTGAAGGATAGCGTAAGCAGGGCGGAATTCGACAAGGTAGAGGCAGAGAACAAAAGGCTGGAGTTGAGAGTCGAGTCCCTTCAGGCCAGGCTTGCGGAGAAGACGGCGGAATACGAAAAACTGGAAAAGAACTACATGTGGCTTGAAAAAGAGTACAATGCGCTGTATAACAACATACATGAAGAGGCGTCCGCTTCCGCGGGCGAACAGCCGTCCTGATCCCCCCTGTTTTTACATTGACTTGCCATATTGAGGCATCTTGATTAAAA
>WFVK01000205.1 GCA_015491705.1 Nitrospirota bacterium
AGATTATGAATATGCTTTTCTTGATTACCCCCTTCAGAAGATACATATCAACTCCCCTTACAGTATTTTCTTCTCTAATCCTTATTCCTTTCATCGGCCTTCCGCGCGATCCGGAACAGATACCTGAACCCGGCGACAATGCCCAGCAGGGTAAGTACGGCAGTAAACCAGGGGCGTGTGCCGAGATATTCATCAACAACCCAGTAACCGAGCGCAAAGCCCACGAAGGTGCTTACAACCATGTTGATCCCCACGGTGCTGGCCACACCGAGGAACCTGATGAGATCTCTCTTTTTCTCCTTATTATTATCTGAAGGGACCTGCTCCTGCATACAGCATTATATCAGAAAAGCAGAATAATGTACCTTACAGCGGCATAAAAATATCACTACATTAAGGTATGCTTCACAACAAGGTTCAAGGCTCAAAGTCCGGGGTTCAGCTTTCGGGCATCAATATCTGTTATAATCACTGTATCATGCTTGAAGCGATAATACTCGGCATTATCCAGGGCCTTACAGAGTTCATTCCGGTAAGCAGTTCGGCACACCTGATCGTATTCCCCTGGTTCTTTGACTGGCAGGGAACCGTAAACACCCTCGGTTTCGACATCGCCCTCCATTCAGGAACCCTTCTGGCGCTTCTCGTATATTTCAGAAAAGACTGGCTGGATATTTTAAAGACCATCAGCCGAAAAGACGGAATGATCTGGAAACTTTTCTTCGCCACTATACCTGCGGCGGCGGCAGGGGTGCTGCTTCATGACTGGATCAGTGAGAACAGGAGTCCGGGGCTCATTGCTTTCACCCTGTCATTTGTTTCGGTGCTTATGATCTTATCCGAAAGGAATTATGCAAGATCAGGGCGTACGGGATTTAAAAAAATCAACATGAAAAACGCCCTGTTAATAGGCATTGCCCAGGCCTTCGCCCTCATACCCGGAGTTTCGAGGTCGGGTATCACAATTGTCGCAGGCCTTGCAACAGGCCTGGAGAGGGCGGACGCCGCGCGGTTTTCCTTTCTCCTGGCCACCCCCGTGATCGCCGGCGCCAGTCTGCTTGAAGCCAAAAAATTGATGGGCGCCGGCAATATCGAGCTTGACGTCTTTGTCGCCGGCATCGCCGTTTCAGCGATAGTAGGATATGCCGCAATAAAATATCTTATCCTTTTTCTCCAGAGGTACTCTTTAAGGTCTTTTGCCTATTATCGTTTTATACTTGCATTTGTTATCATACTATCCATATGGAACGGGGCCGCAGGATAAAAGAGGAGATCAGGGGTATCCTGTCCATTATTGCAGGACTCGTCGTCATTATCAGCCTGGCAAGCCATAACCCGTGGGACCGGTCCCTCTCGACTTACAGCCCCGAGCTGAAAAATCTCCTCGGCAGCTTCGGATCCAATCTGTCCGAAATTTTACTGCAGACCGTGGGTCTTGCATCCTACATATTCCCGGTACTCTTCCTGCTATTCGGAACAAGAAAACTCTTCGGCAGGCCATCCGGCCGTAAATGGACAGTGCCCGCAGCGGCGATTACCGTCCTTGTCTTCTCGACATCCTCCTTTATCACCCTGGCCTTTAATGATTATTCCGGCGGCGCGCTCGGCATCCTTGCCTCAAATCTCGCGCTGAAGGCGTTTTCCACAACCGGTTCATACCTGCTCTTCATTACCCTGATCCTTGTATCACTCATGTACCTTTTAAGGTTCTCGGTTGCGGACACCGTGAAGGCCGCTGCAAACAAAACAAGGCTCGGTCTCAGGGCGCTTTCCGCTGCCAGGCCGAAAAGAAAGGAAGCCGAACATCCGCGTATAGAAGCGGAAGAAACAGATATGCCGGAACCCCTGTATGAATATGAACAGGAACCCCTCCCCCTGACGTATCCGGAAATCAAAACAATGCCCCGGCTGAAGACGGTCACGAAGACCGCTGCGAAAACAAAAGGCGGCGACTACGAGCTCCCCGGCACCGGGCTGCTGAAAGACCCTCCGCCTTCAAGGTCAAGACCTTCAAAAGAGGAGCTTCTCGAACGATCAGAGTTGCTTGAAAAAAAACTCAGGGACTATTCTATAGAGGGCAAGGTCACCTACGTGTCGCCCGGGCCCATTGTCACAATGTTCGAGTTTGAACCTGCACCAGGCATCAAGATAAGCAGGATCATGTCGCTGGCGGATGATCTGTCAATGGCGCTTAAGGCGAGCAGCATCCGCATCTCGCCGATACACGGCAGGTCCACCCTCGGCATAGAGGTCCCCAACAGGGACAGGGAGGACGTCTTCCTGAAAGACGTCATATCCAGTGAGGCCTTCAGCAAGAGTCATTCTAAACTGACCCTCGCGCTCGGTAAGGATATCTTCGGCATCCCCGTCATGGCCGATCTGGGCAGGATGCCGCACCTGCTGATTGCAGGCGCTACAGGCTCGGGCAAGAGCGTGGGGATGAACACGATTGTATTGAGCCTTTTATTCAGGGCCACGCCCGGGGAAGTGAAAATGCTAATGATAGACCCCAAGATGCTCGAGCTTTCCGCGTACGAAGAGATCCCCCATCTGTTAATGCCCGTGATCACGCTGCCCAAAGAGGCCTCGAATGCACTGAAAAGGCTTGTCATTGAAATGGAGCGGCGCTACAGGCTGCTGGCAGACTCAGGGGCAAGGAATATAGAGGCATACAACAAAAAGGTCGAGGCGGCCTCACGCACAGGGCCGGGAGACGGCGCCGCGGCCGGGGAGATGGAGCGCCTGCCGTATATAGTTATATTTATTGATGAGTTCGCCGATCTCATGTTTGCATCGGGCAGGGAGGTTGAAGACTCCATTGCAAGGCTCGCCCAGATGGCCCGGGCAGCGGGGATTCACCTGATACTCGCCACCCAGAGGCCGTCTGTTGATGTCATCACAGGTATAATCAAGGCGAATTTCCCATCGAGGATATCGTTTCAGGTATCATCGAAACTCGATTCACGGATAATACTCGACACCTACGGCGCCGACCAGTTGCTCGGCAAGGGCGATATGCTCCTGACGAGCCCCGGCAAAAAGATCAAGAGGATACACGGCGCGTATGTCAGCGAGGAAGAGATCAGGAACGTCGTCAATTTCATAAAGAATCAGGCCGGACATGATTATACATTATTAAAAGACCTTGCCGTTGATCTGCCGGAAGAGACCGAGACGGAAGGCAGGGACAAACTCTACCGCGAGGCAAAGGAATTTGTGCTGGCCGCGGGACAGGCATCCATATCCTCGATCCAGCGCAGGATGAAGATAGGCTACAACAGGGCCGCGAGGATTATGGACATGCTGGAAGAAG
Source organism: Nitrospirota bacterium (assembly GCA_015491705.1). Classification (GTDB taxonomy): domain Bacteria; phylum Nitrospirota; class Thermodesulfovibrionia; order UBA6902; family UBA6902; genus JAADFS01. Next base: position 3,314 of record WFVK01000205.1, read on the forward strand.
AAGGCATCGTCGGGCCACCGGGCGAGGCGGGAAAACCAAGAGAAGTTATCAGGAGGAGATGATGAATACAATTCAGGATTCAAAATTCAAGATTCAAAATCTGATTATATGTTTATTGATTACCATCCCTCTGGCAGTATCCTCCGGCGCTTCGGCCGCGGGTGTTGATGACCTTGTCAACAGGATACAGAAGGAGTTTTCGCGTATAAAAGACATCAGCGGCACATTCTCCCAGTCAAGCTATATCAGGGACATAGAGGAGACACAGAAATACTCGGGCAGGTTTTTCATAAAAAAGCCTTCCCGCATGATGTGGGAATATTCGGCTCCGCGCGATGAGAAGGTAATAATCAATAACACGGACACCTGGGTCTACAAGAAATCACTGAACCAGGTGATGAAAATGAAATTCACCAAAAAGGCCTACAGCCAGGTACCTATTGCATTGCTGGACAGCCTGGAGAACATCAGCTCTGATTTCGACATCAGCATGACAAAGGACAACGCCCTGCAACTCAGGCCCAAACGCAAGGTGGGCATGATAAAGACGCTCGTCATAGAAACCGCGCCTAAGGGGTTCCCGGTGAAGATGTTCACCATATTCGATACCTACGGCAATATCATAATGATCGAGCTTGACAACATAAAAATAAACTCCGGGCTCGACGATTCCCTGTTTGTCTTTAAGGTGCCGCCCGGCGCCGAAGTTTTTGATATGGGAGAATAATGCCGTCTGCAAAAAGAAGAATCAGGGCAAAAAAGAAACGCCGGCATCTCATTGTATTCGTTCTCTTCCTTGCCGTGACGGGGATTTTCTTCTTCTATGAAGAGCCGGCTCGCAGGGACATCCCGGAAAACCCCCCTGCCGTAACCGCGCCTGAAAAGACACCGGCACCAGCCCCCGCACCGCCGCCTGAAGCCCTGCCCATGGTGTCGGTTGTAATGGACGATCTGGGCCCGAACAAAAAGACAGCGGAAAGGGTCTTCCGTATAAAGGCGCCATTAACACTCTCCATTCTTCCGCAGGAAGTCTATACGGCATGGATTGCCAGGGAAGGGCACAGGCTCGGCTATGAAATCATAGGTCATATCCCCATGGAAGCGCAACAGCCGCACAGGCTCGGAAACGGCGGGTTATATACATGGATGAGCCGTGATGAAATAGTGAAGACCCTGAATAAAGACCTTCAGTCAATACCACATATTAAAGGCGTAAGCACCCACATGGGATCCGCCTTCACACAGGATGAAGACGCAATGGAGGCCGTGCTCCCGGAACTGAAAAAACGGCGTCTCATCTTCCTTGACAGCCGTACCACCCCGAAGTCCGTGGGGTATGAACTCGCAAAGGCGCAGGGACTCATGGCCCTGAGGCGGGATGTGTTCCTTGATGACAAAGACGACCCCCGCCAGATAGAGATTCAATGGAAGCGTCTTGTGACAATAGCCGGTAAAAATGGCCGTGCAATAGTCCAGGCCCATCCGAGAAAAAACACCATCGAATTTCTTCAAAAGACCCTCAAAAACAGCAGGGAAATTCAGGTCGTGCCGCTTTCCGCGCTGATTGCTCCCTGAGTGTGCTTGATTTGAAGAGAGCGGATTGATACAATAAAAAAGCCTTAAGAGACCCTTAGTAAACGCGTCCCGGCAGCAACCTTCAACCAGCCGCCGGCCGGGATACGGCAGACCAACCAATGAAACAGGAGGTTTTACAGTGAATATCAATTATATTCTTAAAGTTCAGGATGCCAAGGCCGTTGACATACAGAAAGCACTGAAAGCTGCGGGTATAACGGTCACAAGCATTACAGAGATTTACAAGGAACAGGGGGAGTAAGGGGAAAGAAGCACAGGGGAACATATGGAAGAAAGCGGCACCCTTACACCCCACTGGTATGCGGTTCACGTAAGATCAAGGCA
>WFVK01000206.1 GCA_015491705.1 Nitrospirota bacterium
CTTTCATCCGCTGCATCCGGGCTCGTGCCGTCGCTCGGGTATTACCTGATCTTCCCGCCTGCCTTCATGGCGGCATGTCTGTATGTTTTCCAGAGGACAAGAATCCAGGGAGGCACGCTGTTTGAGGCGATTATAGACAGCAACTTCATCCTTACCGGAATTGCCGCATACCTGTGGCGGGCGGCAGGCGCATGAGCGACGCTATATCCCGGGCCTCTTCAGGACCAGCACTGCATTGACTCCGCCGAAGCCGAAGGAATTTGATACGGCGATATTCACATCCATGCGTGATGCAGACCGCACAACATTAAGGGCACATCCGGGGTCAGGGTTTTCAAGATTGATTGCAGGCGGGATAAGCCCCTCGTGTATTGCGGTCGCCGTTACCGCGGCCTCTACAGCGCCCGCGGCCCCGAGCATATGCCCGAGCATGGACTTGCAGGCGCTGACATGAATATCTTTCACTCTCCTGCCGAAGACCCGTGTGACAGCCTCTGCCTCTGCCGCATCACCCAACGGAGTTGACGTGGCATGGGCGTTTATATAATCAACCTGCCCGGGTGCAACGCCCGCATCTTTCAGGGCCATGATTATTGCAGCGGCTTCACCGGCGCTGTCCGGCCGTGTCTGATGGAATGCATCCGAAGATGTCCCGTAACCTGCCAGTTCTGCGTAAATCCCCGCACATCTCCGTACGGCATGGTTCAGCTCTTCAAGCACAAGCACCCCCGCTCCCTCGGATATGACAAAGCCGTCCCTGTCCCTGTCGAACGGCCTGCTGGCCTTCGCAGGCTCGTGGTTCCTCCTTGAAAGGGCGCCTGATGCGTCATAACCGCCGACCGCCAGCCTGCACAGGGGTGCCTCGGCCCCGCCTGCAAGCGCCATATCCACGGCGCCTGCCCGGACCATCCGGAATGCTTCGCCTATTGCATTGGCGCCGGATGCACAGGCGGTTGATATGCCGATGGCAGGCCCCTTTATGCCCAGTTTGATGGAAACAAGGGATGCCGCCATATTTATCGTGCTGGAGGACATGAGGTATGCTGAAAAAGGCCTGCCCTGCACAAGATGCCTCCGCAACGCCTCCTCCATGCTCGTTATCCCCCCCCTGCCTGAGCCGATAATGACCCCTGCCCGCTTAAAAAGCCCTGCCGCTACATCAGCGCCGGATGCCAGTCCCGCGTCTTCACACGCCATCAGTGCGGCGGCTGCGGCATAATGTATGAACGGGTCAAGCCTTGAGACATCCTTGCGGCTGAGATAATTTTCAGGGACAAAACCTTTTAATTCCCCGGCGATACCGACCCGCAGGCCGGCGGTATCAAACCTTGTTATACGGGATATGCCCGGGACACCCCCTGTCAACCCCTCCCACGTGGACTCCATGCTGTTGCCGAGGGGTGTGACAGCGCCGATCCCCGTGATAACGACTCTTCTCATAGCGGTTTATACTAACACAACCTTATTCAGGAGACACCTGCAACGACGCTTTCAAAATATTTATCAATAATCGAACCGGTAGGATATTCCCGGGAAGATTTTCAGACTGCCGAACCAGAGCCCCTGCCGGGTGAAATAAAGAGGTCAGGGAAAATTCTTTACGCTGCCTGATTACAAAAAATTCCAGCTAAAAAACTGAATATTAATCTTACAGTGGCATAACACCATCGTCCGCATGCCGGAGAGCCCGGCGGAAAAGCTTTATCTGCGATTCCCTGAGGAAATATTCAGCACTCATATCAACCTCTTTTGCAATTTCACTCTCCGTTACTTCCTGCAACAGAGACCTATTTCCAATATCCCATCGCTTTATAAAGGTTTTACGGCGGGCTCTCCGGCCGGTTTATGCAACGTTAAAGTTAAAACAGAAAACAGGACTATTTCTTGCCCGGTGCACTCTTTGACTTTAAAAAAGAAACAAATGAGCCGTGGAGGGCTCGAACCTCCGACCCGCTGATTAAGAGTCAGCTGCTCTACCAACTGAGCTAACGGCCCATATAAAAAACATATCAGAAATCAGCACAGGAACGCAAGAAACTGACAGCTCCGGGCTCTATTTCATTTCTTATAAAATATGCCTGGCGCGCCTGGGAGGATTCGAACCTCCGACACTCGGCTCCGGAGACCGATGCTCTAATCCCCTGAGCTACAGGCGCATATACAGTTACAGTAAATCCGTCTGCCAAACCGGACAGCAGCGCTTCCTTCAGTCATTCCGGGCTGTCCGGAATCATTCTCCAGGCACGGTCCCCGGCTCCCGGATACGTTGTCCGGAACCGAGGGCGGCAAATGGCGCGCCTGGGAGGATTCGAACCCCCGACCCACTGATTAGAAGTCAGTTGCTCTATCCTGCTGAGCTACAGGCGCAATAAGACATTTACCGGCAACCGGTTCTTTACGGTTTGAACCTGCACAGTTTCACAGCGCCATTGCATAAAAGACCCGTCACAAATCCACCCGCATTATTTGAAGTGTTCCGGCCGGCCTTCCTGCCGGGTTCATGCAACGGTTAATAAGTATCTGTTGCGGAAGCTGATTTTTGAAACTGATCCTGAGCTTGCGTCATTTCGACCAGCGGGAGAAATCTTTAATATTGCGACGGGTTAAGATTTCTCACTTCGTTCGAAATGACAGCGAGCTGATCAGATAATGACCTTCCGCAACATGAACTGATTAAGGTTAAGGCTTCAACTGAAAAACAGATGCAGTATGTATTTTAATCAAGATGCCTCAATATGGCAAGTCAATGTAAAAACAGGGGGGATCAGGACGGCTGTTCGCCCGCGGAAGCGGACGCCTCTTCATGTATGTTGTTATAC